>JBCBFV010000040.1:0-13013 GCA_038527425.1 Pseudomonadota bacterium | reverse complement strand
AATTGAGTTCTTAGGGGAGTGCTCGCAGAGGTGATGACGTGAAGCAAATTGATGAATAATATGATGGCATGAGCTTAAATAATGTAAATCTCGCCGCGCTTGACCTGAACTTGGTGACCGCCCTGAACGCGCTTCTCGCCGAGCAATCCGTTTCCGCGGCAGCGGATGCTGTTGGACGAACGCAGTCGGCTATGTCCCACAGCCTCGCCAGGCTGCGCGACCACTTCCAGGACCCTCTGCTGGTGCGTGATGGCTGGGCGATGCGCCTGACGCCCTTCGCTGAGGAGCTTCGGCCGCGCGTCACAGCAGCAGCACTTGCTGCACAACGCCTCTTCGCCACGACGTCCGACTTTGACCCGGCCACAACCGAGCGCCGGATCCGCATAGCCACCCCTGATCTCTGCGCGTCGCTCTTTACCGGCCTGATCAAGGATCTCTCTGAGGCCGCGCCGCTCACGTCCGTGGAATTCACGGAAGGAAGCGTGGCGCGACAGGCTGTTCTGAGATCTGAGGCTGATATCGGCTTGAGCTTTGGACGACCCAAACAGGATGCCAACCTGATGCTTGAAGAAATTGCGCCCCTCGAATGGTGCACCTTCGCGCCGGCGGGACACGATTTTGCAAGGAGAGGTACCCTCGCGTGCTGGAGCGATGCACGCCACGTCGTAGTGGGCCAAGGCGGCGCGCAAGAAGGCCCTGTCGAGAAGGCTCTGCGCAAAGGCAAGATCGCCCGCCACGTTGCGTGCTACGCTTCAAACTTCTCCGCGGCGCTTTCGCTGGCGGCGGAGACGGGCGCGCTCTTCACCACGCTCTGCGCGCCTTTCGAGGAAACAGCCAGGAAGTTCGGCATGACGGCCCGCCCGCTGCCCTTTGAGATGTCAGATGCGCCGGCAACCCTTATCTTCCGATCCGACTATGGCGACCCGTTTTCGATGTGGCTGAGGCAACGCTGTCTCGCTGCGTTGAGCTGATCCGGGACCAAGCCTCTTTACACCACACGCCCGCGCCCGTATTCCGCGCCCATGGCAATGAAGCACCTCCGACGTCGATAGACCTCCAGACCGCTCCCGGCGGAGCCTTCCGCCATGCCTCATCCCTAAAATCCATTGACACCCGACCCCCGTCTCTGCACGCAAGGGCCTCCAGTAAACGAAGGGTTACGACCATGATCCCCTCCATTCTGCCGACCTACAATCGGGCACCTCTGAACTTCGTCAAAGGCGAAGGCAGCTGGCTGATCGAGGCAGATGGCCGACGTTTTCTCGACATGGGGGCAGGTATCGCGGTCAATGCGCTGGGCCATGCAGCACCTGAGCTTGTGGAGGCACTGACCGAACAGGCAGGCGCCCTGTGGCACACGTCAAACCTCTACGGCATCCCCAACCAGCAGAAACTCGCGGACCTGCTGGTCGAGCACACTTTTGCCGACACCTGCTTCTTCACAAACTCCGGCACGGAGAGCTGCGAGCTCGCCGTGAAGATGGCCCGCAAGTATCACTTCGAAAAAGGGGCGCCCGAGCGGGTAGAGATTATCACCTTCGAGGGCTCCTTTCACGGACGCTCTTCCGCGGGCATCGCCGCAGCGGGGTCCGAGAAAATGACCCACGGCTTTGGGCCCCTCTTGCCGGGTTTTGTCCATCTGCCCTTCGCCGACCACGACGCCATCGCCCCGGCGATCACCGATAAAACGGCGGCCATCCTCGTGGAACCGGTGCAAGGCGAAGGCGGCATCCGCCCGCTGCCCGATGCCTGCCTCAAAGGCCTGCGCGATCTCTGCGACAGCCACGGGATCCTCCTCATCCTGGACGAAGTGCAATGCGGCGTCGGTAGAACCGGCAAGCTCTTCGCCCATGAATGGGCGGGCATTACGCCTGATATCATGATGGTCGCCAAAGGCATCGGCGGCGGTTTCCCCCTCGGCGCGGTCGTGGCCACGGAAGACGCCGCCTCCGGCATGACGGCAGGTACCCACGGCTCCACCTACGGCGGCAACCCCCTGGGCTGCGCGGTTGGCGCGCGCGTGATGGAGATCGTCTCCGACCCCGCATTCCTCGCCGACGTAAACAGAAAAGCCGGACGCCTGCGCCAAGGCCTCGAAGGCCTCGTGGCCTCGCACCCGAAAGTTTTCGACCATGTCCGTGGCGCGGGCCTTATGCTCGGTCTCAAATGCGTGGCGCCTGCGGGCGAAGTGGTCTCCGCCGGTCTGACCGAGCACATCCTCACAGTGGGTGCCGCCGACAACACAATCCGACTGCTGCCCGCGCTCAACATCTCCGACGAAGATATCGACGACGCGCTTGCCCGCCTCGACGCGGCGGCCACCAGCCTCACCCCCTGATCTTCATCTTTCCATAAATACTCCGGGGGTCCGGGGGCAGGCCCCCGGTTCCGGCATCGACAAACGAGACACGCCGATGACCCATTTTCTCGACATCAATAAAACAAACCCTGATGACCTGCGGCACATGATCGATCATGCGCGCAGTATGAAAAGCGCCCGCAAAGGCTTGCCGAAGGGCACGCCGGATGCCGAGACACCCCTCGCCGGTCACATGGTCGCGCTCATCTTTGAGAAACCCTCCACCCGCACGCGCGTTTCTTTCGACGTGGGCGTGCGCCAAATGGGCGGGCAGACGATGGTCCTTTCGGGCGCCGATATGCAGCTCGGCCACGGTGAAAGCATCGCGGACACTGCCCGTGTTCTGTCGCGCTACGTTGATCTCATCATGATCCGCACCTTCGAGGAAACGACGCTCCTTGAACTCGCAGACCACGCAACCGTGCCCGTCATCAACGGCCTCACCAACCGCACGCACCCCTGCCAGATCATGGCCGACGTCATGACCTACGAGGAACACCGCGGCCCCATCAAAGGCAAAAAAGTCGTCTGGATGGGCGACGGCAACAACGTTTGCGCCTCGTTCCTCCATGCCGCAGGCCAGTTCGGGTTCGACATGGTCGTCTCCGGCCCCGAAACACTCGATCCCGAGGCCGTCTTCGTGGAAGAAGCCCGCGAGAAGGGCATCTCGGTTGAGCTCATTCGCGATCCTGAAGCCGCTGTTGAGGGCGCGGATCTTGTCGTGGCCGACACATGGGTCTCCATGCACGACAGCCAAACCACCAAAGAGCGTCGTCACAACCAGCTGCGCCCCTACCAGGTGAACGAGCGTCTCATGTCGCACGCCAACGACGACGCTCTCTTCATGCACTGCTTGCCTGCACATCGCGAAGAAGAAGCCACGAGCGCCGTCATGGACGGCCCTCACTCCGTTATCTTCGACGAGGCCGAGAACCGCCTCCATGCCCAAAAGGCTGTCATGCGTTGGTGTCTCGGGCTCTAGTCCGCGGCTTAGTCGGATGACCCCACCGCCTTTATCCCAGCTTGCGCACGGGACCTCTGCACAGGCTGGGTACACTTTGCGATGGTATGCCCGGACGCGGCGTGCTCTGTTGCGACAACGAAGTGTTTAGGAGGCAAACGTGGCTACAGCATCCATGGGTTTGATCGGCGTGGGAACAATGGGTTCCGCCCTCGCGCTTAACATGGCCGAGAACGGCCACGACGTCGCGCTCTACAATCTCGACGCCTCCACCATCGATACGCTGATCGCAGGCGCTGGCGGTCTGGCGCCGAAGCTCAAGAAATGCACGAGCGTTGAGGATCTTGTCGCGGCCATGCCCCGCCCCCGCGCGATCATGCTCATGGTGCCCGCCGGTAAACCGGTTGAGGCCTCCATCGACGCGCTCCTGCCGCATCTGGCCGAGGGCGACACGATCATTGACGGCGGTAACAGCGACTTCCGCGAAACCCAGGCGCGCACGGCCAAAGTGGAAGGCGCAGGATTTCGCTATCTCGGGATCGGCGTCTCCGGCGGCGAGGAAGGCGCGCGCCACGGCCCCTCCATGATGGTGGGCGGTACGCCCTCTGCCTGGGAGCCGGTGCAACCAATCTACGAAGCGATCTCGGCCAAGTACGAAGGCGACCCTTGTGTCGCTCACCTGGGCCCGGATGGCGCAGGCCATTTCGTCAAAACCGTTCACAACGGCATCGAATACGCCGACATGCAGCTTATCGCTGAGGTCTATGGCCTTCTGCGCGACGGGGAAGAACGGACACCTGCCCAGATCGCGCCGCTATTTCACCGTTGGAATGAAGGCGCGCTACAAAGCTACCTCGTAGAGATCACGGGCCATGTGCTCGATGCCGTGGATGCCGAGACAGGCAAGGCCATGGTCGATGTGATCGTCGATCAAGCGGGCCAGAAAGGGACTGGGCGCTGGACGGTCATTGAAGCCATTCGCATGGGGCAATCAGCCTCTATCATCGAGGCTGCAGTGGGCGCCCGAGTCCTCAGCTCCGAGCGCCAAACCCGGCAAATCGCAGGTCCAATCCTCGCGCCAACGGCAGGTGAACAACATGGCACGTTTAACGAGGACGAACTCGAATCTGCCCTTCTGGTCGGGCGTGTACTTGCCTACGCGCAGGGCTTCCGGATCCTCAAAGCGGCATCTGACGAGTTCGGCTGGGATCTTGACTACGCACGCATCGCTGAAATCTGGCGCGCAGGCTGCATCATCCGTTCATCCTTACTCGATGACATCGCCACCGCCTTCCGTGGCGAGCTGCCCGATGACCGCCTAATCCTGTCAGACCACTTCGCGCCTTTGCTCAAAGAGCACATTGCGCCTCTGCGCCGTGTTGTCGCCCAAGCTACGATGATGGGCCTGCCGGTGCCCGCCCTTGCGTCTGCAGTGAGCTGGTTCGACGAGATCCGCCAGCCGCGCGGTACCGCTGACCTCATTCAAGGCATGCGGGACTACTTCGGCGCCCATTCCTTTGAGCGTTTGGACAAGTCTGGGAGCTTCCACGGCCCCTGGCACGACTGACCAAAAGCCAGCGCCAACGGCAAACGACGGGATGCCTCCGGCGGAAGTACAAGGCACAGAGAAAACGAGACGGTGGCGGCGGATCGAAAGGTGCGCCCCAGACCACGGCGACGATGTCAGGGCCCGGGGCGTCTTCTCCGCGCGCAGTCATCGCTCTTCAGCTGTACTGCCCTGTGATGGTCACCCTCATTGGTTAAGGAAGCCTTACGCGTATGATGGGCAGGAGCCACCTTCTTTGCGCTTTGTACTTCCCCCGGAGGGCCGCCGGAGGCCGCGCAGAAGCTTCACCCGCCGCGCCGTTTCGTTCGCAGCGTCGGGTCGGCAGCGGTTGGATCTTCCGGCCAAGGGTGCTTGGGGTAGCGCGCGCGCATGTCTTTGCGCACATCGGCGTAGGACCCTTTCCAAAAGCCAGGAAGATTCGCGGTGGTCTGCACCGGGCGGCCCGCAGGGGAGAGGAGCGTGATTAACAGGGGTGCATTTCCGACCTGTGGGTGGCGTGTTTCCCCGAATAGTTCTTGCAGACGCAGCGAAATCTCAGGCTGTTCCTGAGCATAGTCAATCGCAATGCGGCGCCCGAGCGGGGTGGTGTAGTGCTCCGGACAAGTCCGATCGAGCGCCTGCTGTTCCTCCCAACTCAAAATCGCCTTGAGCGCGGGGGTTGGGTCAAAGGACTTCCACGCGCTCTGGGTGGTGATGCCTGTCAGATAGGGGCTCAACCAGCCCTCCAGCCCATCCGTCAGAGCAGATTTCTCGAAGCGAGCGTCGCCTGCACGGCGGGCGCGTGCGCAGAAGAGCTCCGCCTGTTTCGGCAACGTTAGCCCGATCAGGCGGATACCTTTACACATCGCCTTAGAAAGGGCGTCCGCGGGGGCGTCTTTCCATGGGTTATCACTGAGCGAGAGCGCGCCAAACACTTCGCGTCGTCGGGCAAGGACCCGGCTATCCCGGCGCGACCATGTACAGCTCTCTTCAACACGGATCTGGTTTGCGAAGGTCTCGCGGATGTCAGCCTCCGAGAGAGGCGCCGCAAGGCGGATGCGCGCGTCCCGTGGTTTGCCGTCTGTCTCCACCGCAACGAGCCAGGCAGCGCTTGCCAAGTCGTCTGTAGCAGGAAGTTCCGCGCCCTTACCCCCTGAGAGGAGGTAGCGTGGTTGATCGCCTGCTCTGCGCCCCGCCACGCGGTCAGGAAAGGCCAGGGCGGAAGCCACAGCATCGCCGGGATAGGCGCGGTCAGGGGCCAGCCGTGCCAGGCGCTTTGCCTCAGACTTGATGTCTTTAAGGGCCGCCTCTCGAAGCTTGAGCCCACGCTCGCGGCGGAAGGAGGCGATATCGCGAATGGCCTCAAGGCGCAGCGAAAGAGAGGCTGCATCGCTTTCAATCGGATCTCGCGCGCCCAGCAATGCGGCAAGGGGTGCGGCCTCCTTACCGGCTTCCAGCAGCATGTGCGCAAGGCGGGGGTGAAGGGGGAGGCGCGCCATGGACCGCCCGTGCTTGCTGAGGGCGCCGCCCTCTAAAGCGCCGAGCGACGCGAGCAGGGCCCGTGCTTCTGCCAGGGCGGGCGCTGGGGGCGGGGTAAGGAACGCCAGATCGTCTTCGGCACTGCCCCACTCGGCAAGTTCTAGCGCAAGAGGCGCCAGATCGGCGGCCTCGATCTCAGCCGGTGGGTAGGCGGCTAAAGCCCCTTCCTCGCCTTTGGTCCAAAGCCGCAGGCACATGCCCTCTGCGACGCGGCCTGCCCGGCCAGCCCGTTGAGCCGCCTCGGCGCGCGTAACGCGTTCTGTGATGAGGCGAGAAAACCCCGACCCTGGATCAAAGCGTGCGCGGCGAGAAAGCCCGCCGTCCACGACCACGCGTACGTCTTCGATCGTCAAGGATGTCTCGGCGATTGAGGTGGCGAGCACCACCCGGGCGCAGCCGGTGGGTTTCAGCGCCTTTTGTTGTTCTGCAAAGGGCAAAGCGCCGTAGAGTGGCAGCACTGGTACATCTGTTCTCAGCGCCGCGGCCGTGCGGCGGATTTCGCCCGCGCCCGGCAGGAAGCAGAGGATCGCGCCTTCCGTCTTTGGAAGAAGCGCTTCGATCTCGCGCGCTGCGCAGTGTTCAAGGCGCTCTGTCCCGCGGGGACGGGTAAGGTGGCGGATGTCGACGGGAAAGCTTCGGCCTTCAGCGGTCAGGATCGGCGCCCCACCCAGGAGCTGGGCCACAGGTTCCGCGTCGAGGGTGGCCGACATGACAACGATCTTGAGGTCTTCCCGCAGCGCCTGCCGAACCTCCCATATGAGGGCGAGCCCCAAATCGGCGTGCAGCGACCTTTCGTGAAATTCGTCGAAGATGATGCAGCCCACGCCGGATAGCGCGGCGTCGGATTGGATCATGCGGGTCAGGATGCCCTCGGTCACGATCTCGATGCGCGCACCTGCGACGCTGTCGCCTCGCACCCGGTAGCCCACCCTTTGGCCGGGTTCTTCGCCCAGTTCTTCTGCAATGCGCAGGGCCGCGCCGCGCGCGGCAAGGCGCCGTGGTTCCAGCATCAGGATTTTGCCGTCGACGGTATCGAGCAAGGCGGGGGGCACCCGTGTTGTCTTGCCTGCACCTGGGGGCGCTTGAAGAACCACGCAGCCGTCGCGCGCCAAGGTCGCGGCAAGCTCTGGGAGCAATGGGTCGATGGGCAGCGCTTTCATGGTGCCTCCGGCTTGCGGGGGCAGCCGCGTCGCGTCAAGACCCTGCAAACGCCACAAAGCAGCCACTGCGCCCGAGTATCATCTGGCCATGCTGATGTTTGCCCCATCAACCGGGTTTAGCCCCCTGCGCGCGCTTTTGGCGCTGCTTTGGCTTTTGCCCATCGGGTTTGGCGCGTGGGGGCTGGTGCTGATTGGTACGCATCAACTTCAGCCACGGGACTTCATCGGCACCGAGCGCTGGGTTCCAGAAGAGACCTACTGGGCCACTGGAGATGGGCGCGAGGGCAGGATCGGGTCGTTTCAGGCAGTACTGAAGTATCCCTCCGGGACAACGCGCACGCATCAGATTTTCCCGACCCAGCTGCATGACGAGGGCTGGATCTGCGTTGAGCTGCGCGTAGGGCGGTGGACGCAGGATTACCACATCCGCCTCATTCGGCCGTCGCGCTGCTGAGCGGTGCTTTACGCGACCGTCCGGCTGCGTCATGAACATGCCCATGGACGATATGGCTGCGTGTGTTGCTGAGGGAAATCGCCGTGCTCTTGCGCGGGCGATCACGCTGATTGAGAGCGGGCGCGAAGATCATCGCGCTGAAGCATTGGCGCTTTTGCAAGCTTTGCCAAAGGATCGCGAGGCGCTTCGGATCGGGCTTTCAGGCACGCCGGGCGTTGGGAAATCCACTTTCATTGAGGCCTTCGGTTTGATGCTGGCGGAAGCCGGGAAACGCGTGGCCGTGTTGGCGGTAGATCCGTCATCCGCGCGCACGGGTGGCTCCATTCTTGGTGATAAGACGCGGATGGAGAAGCTGTCACGCCATCCCAACGCGTTCATCAGGCCCTCGCCGTCGCAGTCACATCTGGGCGGTGTCGCCCGTCGCACCCGTGAGGCGGTGAGCCTGTGCGAAGGGGCGGGGTTTGATGTCGTACTGATTGAAACGGTGGGCGTTGGCCAATCTGAGACCATGGTCGCGGAGATGTGCGATGTCTTTGTTTTGCTCTTGGCGCCTGCGGGGGGAGACGAGCTGCAAGGCGTCAAACGCGGCATCATGGAGATCGCGGACCTGATTTTGATCAACAAGGCCGATGGGGACTTGAAAGCGCAAGCGACGCGCACCTGCGCGGATTACGCGGGCGCGCTGCGGCTGCTCAGGAAGCGACCGCAGGACCCGGAGGATTTTCCCAAGGCCGCGATGGTTTCTGCTGTTGAGGGTGCGGGCCTTGAAGCGGCGTGGGATGAGATTTCATCGCTAGCGGAATGGCGCAGGTCGGCGGGCGTTTGGGAGGCGGCGCGCGCGGGGCAGGCGGCGTTTTGGTTCCGGGAGGAGTTGCGCCGTGGGCTCGAGACCCTGCTCGCAGGGCGCTCGGGCGATGTCAGCGCCATGGAGGATGAGGTGCGTGCCGGGCGTCTGACACCTTCGGCAGCGGCGCAGGCGGTGCTTTCCAAGTTTTGATATGACGGCGGGACGGACGCTCCCGCGGCTGGCGTTGCCAGCGCGGTTCGCCCCGCCCACCGTCCCTTGGAGTCGCGCGGGCAAGCCTTTTGTGGTAGTGTCGCACCATGAAGACAGCCGCATTTTCCACCAGCCTCGCCGTTCAGGACCTTGCTGCGTCCCGAGCATTTTATGAAGACCTCGGATTTGAAGCCATGGGTGGCGACGCCGATCAGGGGTGGCTCATCCTCAAATCGGGCCCGACAATCATCGGTCTCTTTCAGGGTATGTTTGAGCAGAACCTGCTCACGTTTAATCCCGGTTGGAACCAGAATGCCGAAGCGCAGGACCCCTTTGAAGATGTCCGGGATATCGCCACGCGCCTGCGCGGTAAGGGCCATGACCTTGCTCAGGAAAATATGCCTGAAGACGGGGGGCCGGGCTCTTTCACCGTCACCGACCCGGATGGCAACATCATCCTCGTCGATCAGCATCGCTGACGCGTCGGAGCCCCTTGACGCGGGCAGGGTAGGGCGGTATCGCCCCCGAACGAGATTTCAGGCCCCGCTGACGGGGCCTTTGCGTTTGGAGACGCCCGCCACTGCCGGGCCAAAGACGAGGATAAACCGATGTCGCGCGTTTGCGAACTGACCGGCAAGGGCCCCATGAGCGGGAACAACGTAAGCCACGCCAACAACAAGACGAAGCGCCGCTTCCTGCCGAACCTGAACGAGCAGACGCTGCGTTCGGACGTGCTGGGGCGTTCCTTCAAGCTCCGCATCTCTGCTGCTGCCCTGCGCACGGTGGATCACCGCGGTGGCCTCGACCAGTTCATGGCGAAAGCCAAAGACGCTGAGCTTTCCGCGAACGCGCTCAAGATCAAGCGCGATATCGAGAAAGCTCAAGCCTAAGCTTCTGCACAGACCTATCTTAAGGTCGAAAGCGCCAAAGCCCCGCAAACGCGGGGCTTTTTGCGTTCTTACCCACCTTGCCGACCGTAGGTGGACGCCTTAACTCCTAGAGTATGAGAGCGCTCTTTCTCTCCTTTCTGACGACGTTGATCGTGCTCACCAGCGCGGGCCTGGGCCTTGCGCGCGGGATGATGCCCGCTGACCAGAGCGTTGTGATTTGCCAGGGCCATGCGGCCGTGACGATCTGGATCGACGCTCAAGGTAATGAAGTAGAGCATCAGCACCTGTGTCCCGAGGAGGGTTCGTTCTTCAAACAGGGCGCGTTGTCTGCAGCTGCGGTTGCGCGACCAGAAGGTCGGCTTGTGCCGCTGTCGGCAACCGTTGAAAGCCGCGCTCTGACCGCACCGTCTGAGCCGATCACTCTCCCACGGGGGCCGCCCCTTCCTGCCTGAACCCCAATTTCAGACACCAGGAAGGAAAAGACATGTTCAAACGACTGATTCTCGCCGCGAGCCTCGCGGTAACTCCCGTAGCGTTCGCGAGCGCTATGGATACCACCGCCATGTCTGGCGATGCCCCGATGATCCACGATGCGTACGCCCGCGCCGCCACGCCCAATGCACGATCCGGGGCGGCATTCATGGTGATCATGAACCCAACCGACGCGGATGATCGCCTCATCGAAGTTCGCTCGGATATCGCGATGCGCGTCGAACTGCACACGCACACCGAAAATGCCGATGGCGTTATGCAGATGCGCGAAGTGGAAGGCGGATTTCTGATCCCCGCCGGCGGGCAACACGCGCTCAAGCGCGGCGGGGACCATGTGATGTTCATGGGTCTGAAGGAGAGCTTCGATCAGGGCAAAGAAATCCCCGTGACGCTGGTCTTTGAAAAGGCTGGAGAGATTGAGGCCGTCATCGCCGTAGACCTCGAACGCAAAGATGCGGGCATGCACGACGGCCATGGCGATCACAGTAACCACGGTGCCAACTCAAACTGATCTACTGAAGGCCGATTTCGTCGTGCAATGCGGTCAGGTCGGCCTTCATTTCGATAAGTAGACGCTGCATCGGCGGGGTGTGGTTGAGCGACAAAGCTCGGACCAGCGCGCTGACGACCCGATCTTCACGGACTGCCAGCGATCCCGGCAAAATCCCACCCTGCAAAACGTCCGCCCCGGCGCTGCGTTTGGCCACGCCTTCGACTGCCGGAAAGGCACGCTCCGCCGGAAGACCTTGAGGGCCCGCAGCAGCGTCCAACTGAGCGCCGTGGTTGCCGTGCAGCTCGGCCAGAGCTTCGGCCGCCTCACTCGACGCACCATCGAGCTTGTCCACCATCCCCGTACACGCCTCATAGGCCTCGCGCAGCCGCGCGCGCAGCGTGATCAGCGCCGGATGGAAATCTGTGACATTGTCCAACTTAAAAAACGGATGGTTCATTACGCCTCACAACAATGAAGGTGCGGACCCTCACGGTGGAAACGATCCCTGTGCCGAGGGGTTCCAAGCGTACGGTGGCTTAAGTCGCTGGCAATTCTTGTGGCAGAGGCTAGGGGGCGGTTCGGCTCACCCCAAAATATCGAGGACCTCGTCACACCACTTGGGAACGGCTTCAGTCGCCGGGCCTCCAAAGAGTTGGTGGAACGCAGGGTTGCCGCCCGGTGCCAAGTTGATCTCGTGACATAGCGCGCCGGAGCTTGCCGCGACGTCCACAAACCCCGCTGCGGGATAGACCAGACCAGAGGTCCCTATGGCGGCGAAGACGTGCGTCGCGTCGAGTGCCTCGTAGATGCGGTCCATTTCTTGGGGCATCTCTCCAAACCAGACGATGTCGGGCCGCGTCGCGGGCGCTGTGCAGGACGGGCAGGGATCGTGGGGCGCCATCACGGCCGGGGCTGGCCACTTGTACCCACAGGCGCCGCAGGTCGCGCGATCAAGCGCTCCGTGCATGTGGAGGACACTTTCGTGCCCCGCTGCTTCGTGGAGGCCGTCCACGTTTTGCGTCACCAGTAGCATCCGGTGGCCGAGCTTTTCCTGAAGCTCGGCCAAGGCGGCATGTGCGGCATTGGGCTTGGCCTCAGCCGCCGCGCTTCGGCGCGCGTTGTAGAAGCGGTGAACGAGGTCGGGATCGCGTGCGAAGGCTTCAGGCGTGGCGACATCCTCGGGCCGCTGCCCTTCCCATAGCCCGCCTGCGTCCCGAAAGGTCGCGAGGCCTGACTCCGCCGAGACGCCCGCGCCCGTAAGGACGACGAGGTCCGTCACAGCGCCATGCTGCAGGCGTCTTCCGCGGCAGAGGCGAAATCCGTCCACCGC
Organism: Pseudomonadota bacterium; assembly: GCA_038527425.1. GTDB lineage: Bacteria > Pseudomonadota > Alphaproteobacteria > Rhodobacterales > Rhodobacteraceae > Shimia_B. The sequence continues at coordinate 792 of JBCBFV010000040.1, read as the reverse complement.
GCCCAGAACGCATCTGCCGAGGGGCTGTCATCGAGCCTGACGGACTGTGCGAGCTCCGGGTTCCCAAAGAACGAGGCGCCCCGCCGTTGGTCCGGGCCGCTGAGCTCCTGGTTCGCGACCCCTTGGATGCACTGGCACAGCTGCCGCGAGGCCGCCGACCGGCCAGATCGCTGACAGGCCTCGGAAATCGGCCCGCTCGCCAAGGTTACCCCCGCCGGCAACCGCGATGAAGACCCCCCGCAGGAGGCCAGTGCAAAGATGATGAAAATAGAAAAAAGAAAGCGCATCTGCCGCCTCTCTGAAACTGCCCAACCGCTCTTCCGGCGTGTTTGAGTAAGTATGTCATAGCTGGCGGAAGGCGACAATCACAGCTCCGTGGGAGGGCGGCTGAGTGCCGCAAAGCAAAGGGGTCGGATTGTAGAGGGAGAAGGTGTGCGGCTGTTGTGCTAGCCGTCGCATAAACGGACCTCTGCAGAGATAGAGCCACGCCCGGTGGCAACACCGGGCAGCCCCCGACCCTCCCCCCGGGAGGGGGCTATACCCCCACCCAGGCTCGGGGCCTGCCCTATGAGCTAGACATCATAAGACTGAGGGTTTGCTGGCGTTTCGGGTTGGGCTTCAAGGAGTTCGAAGATGCGCCCCTTAAAGTTCTCGAAGGTAAGCTCGGTGACATCCACACCAAAGAAATATGCGCTCCCGACGCAAAGACCTCCCAAAAACCATTTATCCGAAAGTGTCTTTGCCATCCCGGTGACCCATGTCTCCTTGAATGCAGTCCCGAGGGCGCGAGAC
>JBCBFV010000039.1:0-13280 GCA_038527425.1 Pseudomonadota bacterium | reverse complement strand
CCGGATCTCGGCGGCAAGGCCGATACCAAGAGCTGCGGCGCCGCCGTGGCGGACGCGCTGCTGGACGGCTGAGGATGCCGATGTCCCCCTTCCTCGACGGGTTTGACCTGCGCCGCGCGGCTTTGCGCGAGGTGGAGATCAACTACGCCGTCGCGGGTGAGGGGCCTGCGGTGCTTTTGCTCCACGGTCATCCGCAAACCCATATCGTCTGGCGCAAGATCGCACCTCAGCTCGTGGCGGCGGGCTACACCGTCGTGGCCCCCGATCTGCGGGGCTATGGCAACAGCAGCAAGCCGGAGAGTGATGCGGACCATCTTCCCTTTTCAAAACGGGTGATGGCGCAGGATCAGATCGATCTGATGGCCGCGCTGGGGCACGATCGTTTCTCAATCGTGGGGCACGATCGGGGCGCGCGCGTAGGGCACCGGCTGGCGCTTGATCTCCCGGACGCGGTCGAGCGGCTCGTCGTCCTCGATATCGCGCCGACGCTGACGATGTACGAGCGCACCGATCAGGATTTCGCCACGCGGTACTTCTGGTGGTTCTTCCTCATTCAGCCGTACGACTTCCCCGAGCGCCTCATTGGCGCGGACCCGGAGTATTTCCTGCGCCGCCATATCGCGGGACAGGTGAAGACCGAGGGTTCCGTCGAGGAAGAGGCGCTGCAGGAATACCTGCGCACCTACCGAGACCCGGCTACGATCCATTCGATCTGCGAAGACTACCGCGCGGCAGCAGGCATCGACCTCGACCACGACCGCGCAGATAGCGCGGCCCGCGTGACCGCGCCTCTCCTGGCGATCTGGGGGGCTAAGGGCGTGGTCGGGGAGACCTATGACGTCCTCGAGACCTGGCGCCAAAAGGCCACCGACGTGCGCGGTGGCCCCTTGCCTTGCGGCCATGCGATCCCCGAAGAAGCGCCTGAAGAGCTGACAGAGCGGCTGCTTAGCTTCTTGTCCGAGGCGTGATCACAGCGTCCAAACGTGGCCCGTGGCGTCCTCGGAAATCATCCAAAGCCGGTTCATGACCTCTTTATCGTAGGCATGCGGGTTGAGCGTGCCGCGTCCTACGGGGCCCACGGCCTCCATCCGGCCGGTGGGGCCATAGAGCGCGCGCTGCTCGCTCAGCGCCTCCTCGGTGGCGCACATCACTTCCGGGAAAGCGCCCTATTCGGCGGTTTGCACCATGGGTATCTTCGTCATCAGCCACCAGATCGCACGCATGAAGGGCCCACCGCTCGTGGAAATGAGCGAAGTTGCCGAGGATCCCGGGTGGCAGACGAACGCTTTCACATCGGTGCGGCCTGCGCTGGCGAGACGATCTTGGAGTTCGTAGCCGAACATCATCTGGGCGAGCTTGCTTTGCGAATAGGCGATATTGGGGCCGTAGCCTTCCTCCCAGTTCATGTCGTCGAATTTGATGGTTTTGAGGCCCATGTTGTAGCCGAGGCTGGCGACCACAACGATGCGACCCTGCGCGGCGGCGGTCCGTTCAAAAAGAAGCCCGCACAGCAGGAAGTGGCCATAGTGGTTGGTGCCGAGCTGGCTCTCAAACCCGTCTTCGGTGAGTTGTCGTGTGGGCACCTGGGCAATGGCGGCGTTGCACATGAGCGCGTCGATCGCGGGGATTTTTTCCAGCACCTCGGCGGCGGCTTCGCGCACGCTGGCGAGCGAGGCGAGGTCCATCCGCACAAAGCTCACATCGGCGGCTGCGCCGAATTCTGACTTCAGCTCTGCCACCGCGGCCTCGGACTTCGCAGCCGAGCGGTTGAGCATCACCACCTTGGCCTTCTTGGCCAGAAGCGTACGCGCGGCTTGAAAGCCTGCGCCCGCGTTGGCGCCAGTGATGACGTAGGTCTTGCCCTCGAGGGAGGGGAGGCGATCCGGGGTCCAGCCGCGGGGACCGAAGGTTGTGTCGGGCATGGTCGTTTCTCCGTTGCGCGCCGTGCGGGCGTTGCTTTTGCATCTGTCTTGGGAATGCAAATATCTCTCACGACGTTCGTAAAACAGGCGCATTAGTCGCGAATACTTGCCCGATTGTATCAGGCGGGTTGCCAGGAGCGTTTTGTGGCGTCACCTTCCGGCCATGAGCAAAGACCAGATAAAACACCTGATTGCCGGGCTCAGTGACGCCGAGGGCCTCACAGCGTTCGGCGTCGATGGCGTCCAGCTTTTCAAAGCAACGCAGGCGATCCCGTGCATTCCAGCGGTTTACGACCCCTGCGTGATCGCGATCGTGAGCGGCGCGAAAGAGGCGGTGCTGGATGGCCAGCGGTATCTTTACGATGCCGATCACTATCTATGTTGCCCCATGTCGCTGCCCGTGCAGGCGGGAACGCCTGATGCGTCGCCCGAAAATCCGCTCTACGGTGTGCTCATCTCGCTCAATCCGCGCGTCATGGCCGAGCTTGCCATGGAGATGGAACATGCAGGCGCGGTGCCGGGCGCCGCCGGAGGGCGCATCGATGTGCAAGGCATCAAGCTCGCCGCTTGGGATGCAGAGTTCACGGAGGCCCTGTTGCGGCTTTTGCAACTCGGCAGGGACCCGACGGATATGGCCGTGCTGGGGGAGGCGCGGCTCCGGGAGCTTTACTACGCGATCCTCAAGGGCGAGGCAGGCGGTTTTGCGCGATTGGCGTTTGGGGCGGGTAACGCGATCTCGCGGTCGATCCTCAACGTGCGCACCAAGCTCGACCAACCGATCTCCATCGACGAGATGGCGAGCCGCGCTGGCATGAGCCGTGCGGTTTTCCATCGCAAATTCAAAGAGGTGACGACCATGGCGCCGATCCAGTTCGTCAAAGCGATGCGGCTGAATTCGGCGGCGATGATGATCGCGGGTGGGCGCGGTGTCAGCGAGGCGGCGCTCGATGTGGGCTATGTGAGCACCTCGCAGTTTAGCCGCGAGTTCAAGCGCATGTATGGGCAATCGCCCCGCCAATGGGGCGAGGCGCGAAAGCTGCCTGCGGCCTAAAGGACGGTGCTCATTACGGCGCTCGGCTGCACAGCGGCCCATATGAAGCCAAGACCAACGAGCCCGAAGAACGCCGCCAGCGCGCGCTGAGATCGCGCATAACCCGTCCAGATCATGATAAGCGCGGCGCCGACGTTGGACACGAGGCCCATTGCCACGATCTGCGCGGGATATTCGCCCGCCAACGTCTGGAGAAGGCCGCCCCCATAAGCCACCACGAGCGCCAGCATGGCCATGCCGTAGAGCCTGTAAAAGGCGGTGTTGGCTTGCCCGAAGCCTGCCAGCCGATCGAGGGTTGCGGTGCGAAAGAAGAGGAAAGGCACGATCACGTTGAGGAGCGTCACGACGATCTTCACGCCAATGAGGAGTGTCAGATATGTCATTGTATTCAAACCTTATTCAGCGGCCATCGTGGCTGGCGAATGAGGCAACGCTTCGAGCGTTGATTTCGGGTCAGGCCAGTTGAGCTCGCGCCTGAGCGCGCGACAGGCGGCGAGGAACGTCTCCATATCGACGTAGTCGGCGTGCCTCTGGGATGCGACGAGGCCGAGGGGCCCGGTGAAGTCGGTAGGCTGGGTGAGCCGGTCCCATAGGGCGGGCCAGTTCGCTGGCGCACGTGTCTGCGCCTCGATGGCGTCGGCCACGAGGGCCGTCATCTCATCAAAAATGTAATAGCCGCCGCCGTTCATCTCGGTGAAGCCCACGGCCGATAGGGTGGGATGGCGGCGGTTGAAGACGGTGTAGGCGAGCTGCGGCTTGTCGTGCTTCCAGTCAAAAAGATCGCTTGAGGCATAGGGCAGGGCGTAGTGATAGCCGGTGGCGAAGACCACGAGGTCCACCACCTGGCGCCTGCCGTCGGTGAAGACCACCTCTTGGCCCTCGAAGCGCTCGATATTGCGATGGGCGCTGATGTCGCCGTGTTGCAGGTAGTGGATGAGCTGCGAATTGATGATCGGGTGGGAGGCCAGCACGCGGTGATCAGGGGCCTCTAGCCCGAGCCGTGTGAGATCGCCGTTTAACGCCTTCAGGATGCGTTCGAAGAAGAAACGGCGGATTTTGAAGGGCATCCAGTTCGAGCGCGCGCCGAAAACATCCGCTGGCTGGCCGAAGATGTGCTTTGGGATGAAGTGATAGCCGCGCCGCATGCTGATAAAGGCCGCATCCGCGTTGGCGGCGGCGTCACAGGCGATATCGCAGGCGGAGTTCCCGGCCCCGACGATAAGCACGCGCTTGCCCCTAAAGAGCGAGGGGTCGCGGTAATCGACGGAATGCATGACCTCGCCATCAAAGCTGCCAGGCACCTCGGGGAGGTTCGGTGACCAGGTGTGTCCGCTGGCGCAGATGACATGAGTGAAGTGGTGGCTTTCCCCTTTCTCCGTCTTCAAGTGCCAGCCGAGCTCTGCCTTGGAAAGTGCTGAAATACCTGTGGAAAACTGAATTCCACTGCGGAGATCATAGGCGTCGGTGAAGGCGTTCGTGTAGTCGAGGATCTGCCGTTGCCCCGGGTAGTCGGGGAAGTGGTCGGGCATCGGAAAGCCGTAGTAGCCCGACATCGTTCGCGACGAGATGAAATGCGCGCTGTCATACATCGGGGTGCCGGGGTTCTCGATGTCCCAGATTCCGCCGACGCCACTGTGCCGTTCAAACTGGGTGTAGCGCAGACCGCGCATTTTGAGGTGGCGGGCTGCAGCGAGGCCCGCGGGGCCCGCACCGATAATAGCTATGTGAGGGGTCATGACTCACCTAATGCGAATAATGTTCATGTTTGAAATATGAATAATATTCGCGTACGTCAAGCCCATGTCAGAGAGCAGCCCCACAAACTGGATCGAACCCGCGCAGAAACGCAGCAGGGACAAGGTCGCCCGCATCCTTGCGGCGGCGCGCGATCTGACGGTGGAGACGGGCTCGGCCAACCTCAAGATGACCGAGGTTTCCAAGCGCGCAGGCGTGGCAGTGGGCACGCTCTATCAATTCTTTCCAAGCGCGCCCTCGCTGATTGAGAGGCTCTTTGCGCAAGAGATGGAGACGATTGACGCGAGTTTTGCGCAGGTCCTCGAACGGGCGGACAGTTGGCACTCGCTTCTGGAGGGGGTGGGAGACCTGCTTGAGGCGCAGTTCGAGACGGTGCGCTCAAACCCCGCCTTGCTGATCCTTCTGGGCGCGAGCGGCCTTCACGCCGATATCCAGAAGGCGGACCTTGAGAACACGCGGCGCAATGCGGCGGCGTTGAGCGCGAAGATCGCCGAGATCGCCGAACGGCCCGTGGCGGGGGAGAGGATCGAGACGCTGTCGATGCTGATCTGTCATCTCTGGGGCGGGGTCATCCGGCTGGCGCTGCTGGATGATGCACATGACCCCAAGCGTTATCTCGAACATTACCACGGCATGCTGAGCTCCTACGCGCGCGAGCTGCGTTAGCGAGGGGCGGCCTTTCCTTTGGCAAACATGGTGACCTCTTGTGCGGTCCTAGAAAGACACCGGCATCTCGAACGCTCAGTTTTCAGCATGACGTCTCAAAGCATGTCGAAGAATTGCAGGGGAGTGTTGACTAAGTGCATGCCCCGCCTGCATTCTTCCCTTGTTACGATGTCGTGGAAGTAGGTCATCGCTAGGCGGTTTTCTTTCGCCTTTCATCCTCAGGACCACCCAAGACCACGATGTTGCCGAGTCACTAATGTCAGAGCCGAGCCACGAACCCGGTCTCCAATTCAAGCTACTTCGCGAAGTCCATCGCGCCGCGCGGATCGGCACGTGGGAAGCCAAGGCGGACAATGCCTTGCTGTGGTCGGACGAAACGCTTGAGCTCTTTGGTCTGGCCCGCTCGGAGTTTCGGGGCACAATTGACCAGTTCTATAGCCTGATCCATGTCGACGACGTCGAGCGGGTAAAGCTCGTTGCTGACTTCCACGACACGGGCATGTCCGAGTTCAAATCAGAGTACCGGATCGTGCGATCCGACGGGGAAGTGCGCCATATCCGGCAAACAGCCATCGTTTTGCGTGATGCTGAGGGGCTGCCCACAGGGTTTAGCGGCGTGGTCCAGGACGTCACTGAACAGGTGGAGACCGAAGCCAAGCTGCGACAGGCGCAGAAGATGGAGCTGATTGGTCAGCTCAGCGGCGGGGTGGCGCATGATTTCAACAACATCCTGGCCGCCATCATGGGCGCCTCGGAGCTGCTGCAATACGAACGCGCCTATGATGACGACCTCGTCGACAGCATCATTCAAGCCACCAAACGGGGGGCGGAGCTGACGAAGCGTCTTCTCGCATTCGCCCGGAAACAGCCCCTGCGTACAGAGCGTTTCGATGTCACACAGCTGATCGAACAGGCCGCTCCGCTTTACGACCGCCTGACTGGCCAGGACGTCCGCCTGGAGCTCGATCTGCCGGAGGGCACCTGGACGATCGAGGCCGACCCAGCGCCGCTGGAAGAGGCTTTGCTCAATCTCGTCGTCAACGCCTTTGACGCGCTGAGCGGGGCGGGAACGATCCGTATCTCCTGCGCCAACCTTGAAGCGGCCGAGCCTGGGAGCGATGGTCCGGAGTTTGTCGAAATCAGTGTGACGGACACCGGGCATGGGATGTCGACGGAGACACGGCTGAAAGCCACGGAGCCCTTTTTCACGACAAAGCCCGTCGGGAAGGGGTCGGGGCTGGGTCTATCGATGGTGGAAGGCTACGTGCGCCAGTCCGACGGTTTCTTGCGCCTCTATTCACAGCTGGGCCGCGGCACGCAGGTCTCCATGCTGCTTCCCCGATCAAAGACACAAGGCCCCATTGCCGAGCTGGGAGAGACGGGGCCACGCTCGGGCGCCGGGCAAACGGTTCTGGTGATCGATGACAATGCGGATCTGGCCCAGCTCTTGGTCCGCCAATTGTCCAACCTGAACTACCGCGCGACGAGTGTCGCCAATGCCGCTGCCGCCATCGAGCTTACGAAGCGAGAGGGTGGGTTTGACCTGGTCCTGGCGGATGTCTTGCTTTCCGACGGGGAGCGAGGGCCAGACATCGCAGCCCAGCTGATGGCCCTCTATCCCAAGACCAAGACGGTCTTCATGACCGGATATTCCTCACCCGCTGAGCATCTGCCTGACGAGATGGGCGAGGAGTTCACGGTTCTTCGCAAGCCCACAGCCGTTGATGAACTGGCGAAGGCCCTGCAAAGCGCAAAGGGCCTTTGATCCTACGGTTCAAGGCGCTCGCTGGTTCAGAAAGCCGTTCTACTTCAGCGGGATACCTTGCATGGTTCATCTTAGTTCCGGACGTGTGAAAGCAATCTAGACTTGGACGGGGGTCCCGGTTGCGAACTCGTATGAGCGCGCCACGATCTGTTTAACGACTTCCAGCTCCGAAGCATCGCGCGGGGAAAAGACCATGATCAGGCCTGGCGGGTAGTGGCCTTGCGTGACAAGGTAATGGTCTTCGCCTCAACCGCTGTCGGTCACCGCTTTCGCGTCTTGGGCGGAGAGCTTTACATGCATCGAACCGCTGTCAGGGTGTGGATGGATATGGGCGAACTCACGGCCCACCATGAAGGCCTCATGGTTGCATGCTGTCCCCTCGTGCAGAACCAGTGCGCGGGCACCCGGGACAGAAATCCCACTGTGTTCGTTGGCGACCGCCGGCAGCGAAAAGCACCAGTCGTGGAGCGCCTGGATCACGTCATCAGGGCCGTGCTGGGTCAGCTGGGAATGCGGCAGGCGGCTTGTCGTTTCGGGCGCGGGGCCCTGTCGCGGCGTCAGTTGGAGGGTTCCCATCGGGGTGTCCTTTCGATTGCTTGGAGCACAGCTATCTGTTCTGTTGCGCAATTGAAGTATCCAGTCTTGCAAGCAAGCTTTGCATGAAAGCACAGAGATCCATTCCCCGACTTTCAGCGCAAAAGCTGGACTGGAGCGATATCCCTCATGTTCTGGCGGTCTGCGAAGCGGGCAGCCTTGCCGGGGCGGCGCGGCGTCTGGGTGTAAATCACTCCACCGTCTTTCGTCGGATTGAGGCCGTTGAAAGCCGCCTCGGTGTGCGCCTCTTCGAGCGCCAGAGCCACGGCTATGTCATGACGCCGGCGGGGGAGTTCTTCTATGAACGGGCGGGCGGGCTCTGCGACGTCCTCAATGAGATCGAGCTAGAGCTCGCGGGGCAGGACCTGCGCCTTGAGGGGCGCTTGAGGGTGACGACGACGGATTCACTCCTGCATGCGCTGACACCGTTCTTTGCGGAGTTTCAGCTGAGGCACCCGGCGGTGGAGCTCCATGTCGTTGCGGATGCGCGCGCGCTCGATCTGTCGCGGCGTGACGCTGATATCGCTTTGCGCCCCACGTTAAATCCGCCAGAGCATAGGGTCGGGCGCCGCTTGTTCGAGGTGGCTTGCGCCACCTATGCCCAGAAAGACCATTGGGAGCATGCCCGCCATCAGCCTGAGGCGCAGCGCCGCTGGATTATGCTGGATGACGATCTGGACCAATCCCCGATGAGCAGACTCGCCGTCGCGCGGAAGGCGGCTGGCGCGCCGGTGACGCTGGTGAGCACCGTGATGGGAGTGTTCGGTGCCGTGCAATCCGGATTGGGGATCGCAGCCTTGCCAACCTACCTCGGAGACAGGGACGCCGGTCTTGTGCGCATTGACGCGCCGGATCCCAAACTCAACTGGGATGTTTGGCTGCTGGCCCATCCCGACATGCGCCGCAGCGCGCGCGTGCAGGCGTTCTTTGAGTTCTCGAAGCAAAACGCGGCTCAGGTGATATCGGGTGGCGCGCTGTCGGGGGCGCCATAGCTGGTTTCTGCGCCGCGCCGAACGAACACGCGGCGCACTTTTCCGCGCGAAGCAGTGTTGACGACGATCACACTTTCAGATTTCGTACCGCATGATGGTTCTCGCACGCCAAAGGCACGCGAGATGAAAAGGGAACACGGTGAGGCGTAGCCATTAGGCACCAAATCCGTGACTGCCCCCGCAACTGTGAGCGGAGAGCGACCCCGATATGAACCACTGGGCCACGGCCCGGGAAGGTTCGGGGAAGCATCGACCCGCGAGTCAGGAGACCTGCCATCACCGGTGCGTGCGCGTGCCGGCATTCCAACTCGATGCAGGCGGGGCGCCTGGTCAGGAGACTATGATGGCAAAGCGGTTCCACCGCCCGAAACATATTCTGTCCTTCGCCCGCCTGAATGGCGGAGGGCCAGATGACTCATCGAATAACCGTTTGTACGTCTTGTCGGCACAAAGGCACCGAGTGTCGCCCGGGATATGAGCTGATCGAGCGTCTGCGCGCGGCGATCGCGGCCGCAGACACAGTGCTTCCCGAAGATTTCGAGATCGCTGGCGTGGCGTGCATGGCAGGCTGCGACCGGCCGTGCACGGTGGCCTATCACGGTTCCAAGAAGGCGACATACCTCTTCGGTGACATCGATCCCGACACGGATGTCGAGGATCTGATCACCTTCGCCAAGCAATATGCTTATCTGCACGACGGGTGGTGCTCGTCAGTGGATCGGTCCGGCAAATTGCGGAAATCGACCCTCGCACGCGTCCCGGCGGCCATGATCGCCATGGAAGCGGGAGAGCCGGTGTCGTGAGTGCGGCAACCCTCTCTGTCATGGACCTGTCCTGGGCGCCTGCGCGCGGCACGCGTACGCTGTTGCATGCGACGAGCTTTGAGCTTGGGGCAGGGCGTGTGCTCGGGATTGTGGGGCCCAACGGGGCAGGGAAGACCACGCTGCTGAGACTGCTCTACCGGTTTCATCGTCCGACGACGGGCCGTGTTCAGGTGGACGGTGACGACCTCTGGAGCCTGTCGGCCCGGGCCGCCGCCCAACGCGTGGCCGCCGTGCTGCAAGAACAGCCCAGCGACTTTGCCCTGACCGTGAGCGAGATCGCTGCACTGGGCCGCACACCGCATCGTCGCGGGTTTGCCGGAAGCAACGGTGTGCGCGACCTCGAAATCATTGATGACGCGCTCACGCAACTCGATCTGAAGGGGTTGTCGGACAGAAAGCTCGGCACCCTTTCGGGGGGCGAGCGTCAGCGCGTCATGGTGGCACGTGCGCTGGCGCAGGAACCGCGCCTCTTGATCCTGGACGAGCCCACCAACCATCTCGATATCCGCCACCAACTGGAGGTTCTGGAGCTGATCCGGAACCTGCCGCTGACGATCGTCACCTCGCTCCATGATCTGAATCTGGCAGCGGGCGTGTGTGACGACGTCCTCCTGATCGACGCCGGGCACCCCCTCGGCTTCGGGGCACCTGCCCAAGTCCTTTCTGAGACCGCCGTCTCCGGCGCCTTCCAAGTCGTAGCCCGGCAGGAAGTGCTGTCTCAGAGCCAATCCAAACACCTCACATTTCATCTTCAGTCCAAGGGAACTCACCAATGAAGACGACACTTTTCACCTCTTTGGCCTTCGCTGTAACCGCAGGCGCCGCCTTCGCGGAAACCACGGTTGAAAGCTGCAATCGGACGGTCACGTTCGACGGCGTCCCTGAGCGGGCCGTGTCCAATGACGTCAACCTCACCGAGATGATGCTGGTCCTCGGGCTTGCAGATCGCATGGTGGGTTACACCGGCATCTCCGGCTGGAAGACGCTCGACGAAAAAATGCGTGCAGGCGTTGAAGAACTGCCTGAGCTGTCGGCCAAGTATCCCTCCAAAGAGGTGATCATCGGCGCGGATGCGGACTTTTTCTTCGCGGGCTGGAACTACGGCATGAAGGTGGGCGGCGACGTGACGCCTGAAACGCTCGAACCGTTCGGCGTGCAGGTCTATGAACTGACCGAAAGCTGCACCCACATTATGGATAAGCCCAAGGCCAGCATGGATGACATGTACAATGACCTGACGAACCTGGGCAAAATCTTCGGCGTGGAAGACAAGGCCGCAGACCTCGTGGAGGGCTACAAAGCCGAACTCGCCTCCTTCAAAGACAGCCTCGAGACCGGTGAGCCTGTGCGCGCCTTCGTCTACGACAGCGGCGAGGACAAGCCCTTCACCGCAGGCCTCTACGCCATGCCCACCGCGATGATCGAAGCCGCTGGCGGTACCAATGTCATGAACGGCTTTGAAAAGAGCTGGGGCACGGTCACTTGGGAAGAAGTGGTCGAGCAGAACCCAGAAGTGATCATCATCGTGAACTACGGCAACGTCACCGCCGAGCAGAAGCGCGCCTTCATGATGAACAACCCTGCCTTCGCAGACATGGATGCCGTGAAGAACGATCGCTTCGTGACGCTTGAATACGTCGAGGCGACCCCTGGTCCGCGCAACATCAAGGCAATCAAGACCTTGGCTGAAGTTTTCTGGGCAAAGTAAGCCATGAGCGACGCAGCAGTAGAGCACGTAGGCCGCCGGATCTCGGGCCGCAGCTTGGCCTTTGTCTTGGGCGGGCTCGTCGCACTGCTTGTGTCGCTATCGATAGCAATCTCTGTGGGGGCGGTGCCCGTCTCCACGGGGACGGTCTGGGGGGTCTTGGCCAACAAGCTCTCCCCGGGCCTTGTGGAGCAAACCTGGAGTAAGGGCCGTGAGGCCATCGTGTGGGATATTCGCTTTCCTCGCGCGCTCCTTGCCATCCTTGTGGGGGCGGGTTTGGCGATCGTGGGTGCGGCCCTTCAGGCGGTCACGCGCAACGCATTGGCCGATCCCCACCTTCTGGGCATCTCGTCAGGGGGTGCGTTTGGCGCGATCTTTGCGCTTTTGCACTCAGGCCTCTTCTTGGGGCTCCTCACCGTGCCGATCCTGGCGTTCTGCGGCTCGCTTGTGGCGACGCTCATCGTTTTGGGCGTCTCGCGATTGGCGGATGCCTCGAGCGCGGACCGGCTGGTTCTGGCGGGTGTGGCGGTGTCTTTCATCATCATGGCCGGTGCGAACGGTCTGATCTTCCTCGGGGAACCACATGCCTCCCACACGGTGGTGTTCTGGATGCTGGGGGGCTTGGGCCTCGCGCAATGGAGCCACCTGATCTACCCGCTCGTCATCCTCGTGTGCTGCGGCGTCTGGCTGCTCAGCCGAACCGCGCAGCTCAACGCGATGACAGTGGGGGACGAGACGGCCTCGACCCTCGGCATTCCTGTGGCGCGGTTCCGGTTGGTCGTCTTTGTCGTGGGGGCGTTGATCACCGGCGTCATGGTGGCGTTCTCGGGCATCATCGGGTTCGTGGGCCTCATGGTGCCCCACGTCGCGCGCATGCTGGTTGGCGGGGATTATCGGCGCGTCCTCCCGGCATCTGCTGTGCTCGGGGCGATTTTCCTCCTCTGGGCGGACATGGTTGCGCGCACGATCATGGCGCCCGAGGACATGCCCATCGGGATCGTCACCGGCCTCGTCGGCGGCGTGTTCTTTGTCTGGTTGCTCGGTCGACGGAACGCCGCGCTCTAGGCGCGCCGTGCTCAAGAGCCGAAAGTCAGCTGCACCTTAATGGCCTGCTCGCGATCACCGGCGAGCTGGAAGGCCGCCTCAGCGTCGTCGAGGGTGAGCGTCTGCGTCACCAACGATTTCAGCTTGAGCCTGCCTGCCTGCATCAGTTGGATGGCAGTGGCGAACTCCTCGTGAAACCGGAACGAGCCAACGAGCGAGATTTCTTTCGCCGTCAAAGCCTGCATAGGCACGGTCATATCCCCGCCAAGGCCAAGCTGAACCAACTTGCCACGCGCTGCCAGAACATCGATCGCCGTGCGCAGGGCAATCTCGGCGCCACTGCATTCGAACGCCGCATCGAAGTAGCCCTTGTCGGCTGAGAGCGCTGCGAGAGCCTCCCCGCCTTGCCCCACATTGTGAACCACGTCAGCGCCGAGCTCCTTGGCCTTGGTCAGCGGGAATTCGGCGAGGTCCGTTGCATGGATTTCGACAGCGCCGGCCATGCGCGCCACCGCCACCGCAAGGAGCCCGATGGGCCCGCAGCCTGTGACAAGCACGCGCTTGCCAGCGAGGTCACCTGCCTGCTTGGCCGCATGGAGCACGACGGCGAGGGGCTCCGCCAAGGCGGCTTCCTCAGGGCTCAGATTGTCTGCGGGCACGCATTGTTCCGCATCCGCCACGAGGTATTCGCGGAACGCGCCTTGGATGTGAGGGAAGGGCATGGCCGACCCGTAGAAGCGCATGTTCAGGCAATGGTTATGAAGACCAGCCTTAGAGTACTTGCATTCCCCACAGGGCCGCGACGGGGAGATCGCCACCAGCTGGCCCGGGGTGAGGCCGGTAACGCCTTCTCCCAGGCTTTCGACGTGCCCCGATACTTCGTGGCCGAGGATCATGGGTTCCTTCAAGCGAACCGTCCCGAAGCCCCCGTGGTTGTAATAGTGCAGGTCCGATCCGCAGAT
>JBCBFV010000038.1:0-13348 GCA_038527425.1 Pseudomonadota bacterium | reverse complement strand
CATCCGCACCTGGCAGACGGCCCATAAGATGAAGGTCCAGCGTGGCCGACTGCCGGAAGAGACGGGGGAGAACGATAACCACCGCGTGCGCCGCTACATCGCGAAGTACACGATCAACCCGGCGATCGCCCATGGGATCTCATCCCAGATCGGCTCCATCGAAGTGGGCAAACGCGCGGACCTCTGCCTCTGGAGCCCGGCGTTCTTCGGCGTGAAGCCTGAGATGGTTCTGGTGGGTGGCTCCATCGCCTGCGCGCAGATGGGCGATCCGAATGCCTCCATCCCCACGCCGCAGCCGGTCTACACGCGGCCGATGTTCGGCTCCATGGGGCGCAGTGTCGAGAACTCGGCCGTCCTCTTCGTCTCAAACGCCGCAGAGACCGATCACCTAGGCCTCGCCAAGCAAACGGTCGCGGTCGAGAACTGCCGCGGGATCGGCAAGAAAGACATGGTGCTCAATGACTTGACGCCCGAGGTTGAGGTCAATCCCGAGACATACGAAGTCCGCGCAGACGGAGAGCTTTTGACATGCGAGCCAGCCAAAGAGCTGCCCATGGCGCAGCGCTACTTCTTGTTCTGAGCCTTCCTGCCGCCGCGTGCCCTACGGCGGCGGACTTAGAAGCTGGAGTGACATTCGTGGCCGACGGCGGTCAGCTCGATCACCAGACGCAGATCGGCGCCAACGTGATTGCGGTGCAGAGCGTGAATGAGATCGGTTCTTCGGAGCGGACCAACTCTGCCAGATCTGTTCACAGTGTCTACGTCTTGACGGCTGAGAGCGAAGGTCTCGATCAGAAGTATACTTGGACAGATGGGGTTGAGGCGCTCGCCTATCCGCGGCTTGGCTTGGCCGCCGAGTACCCCGTTCGTGCGAGTTTTGAGAGCTATGATATCCCTGGTCTTTTTTCTATACGGGTTGGTGATACTGCGGGAGCGATACGCTTATCCGGGTGTCAGCTCGAGATGTGGGAAGTCCTCACAGAGTTCAACTTTGGCGGAGGCAGGCGCTTTGGCACTGGATATCAGTGGTTTCCGGCGCTTGGGACCGGGGTGCCCGTGGTATGGACAAGAAACGGCATACCCACGCAATGGACAAAATTTGTGGAGATGAACTGGTGAAAGTTTCCATGCAGGAGATGCATAGCGGGGCTGTGGAGATGTGGGGTGTGCTGCACTGCAGCAAAGCCTACGTTTGGGGCGTAGGAAGCAACCCCAATGAGGATTTCCCCGATGGCCTCCATCACCGACATTCCCGCAGGCCGCTCGCTGCGCGCCGCTCTGGCCTCTCTCGGCCACTCTCTGAACGACACTCTTGTGACCATGGGCCGTGCCCGTGCGCGTTCGGACGAAATCGAAAAGCTCATGGACATGACAGACGAACAGCTCGCCGCGCGTGGCATCACGCGCGAGGGCATCGTGCGCTACGTCCACCGCGACACGCTCGGATTCTAAAACCTCTCTCGGCGGAGGGCAGGTCATGAGCTTGCCCCGCGCCACCAAAATCGGCCCAGGCGAAGGCGCCTTTGCGCAGGTCACGTTGGACTACGCAGGGCGCCTTCTGCGCCGCAAACGCCTTGAGGCCTCTGACGGGACAGCGTTTCTCGTCGATCTTGCGCATACCTCCGACATTCAACCCGGGCAGGGCTTCGAGCTGGAGGACGGCCGCGTGGTTGCTGTTGAGGCCGCAACCGAGACCCTCCTGAAAATCACCGGCGATGTTCCGCGGTTGGCCTGGCACATCGGCAACCGTCATACGCCGTGCCAGATCTCTGACGACGCTCTGGTTATCCTGAATGACCCTGTGCTGCGGGCCATGGTCGAGCACCTCGGCGGCCATGTGGCAGAGATCACCGGCCCGTTCCGCCCCGAAGGGGGGGCCTATGGTCACGGAAGGACGATGGGCCATGCGCACTGACCTCCTGACGCTCACTCAATGGATGTCTCCGGCTTTTCCGCTCGGATCGTTTGCCTATTCCCACGGGCTAGAAACGGCGATTTCTGAGGGTAAAGTGAGCAATGCCAGTGAGTTACAGAATTGGCTTCATGTAATTCTAACCCGAGGAAGCGGGTGGACAGATGCCTTGCTTTTGTGCGCGGCACGAGATGGTGAGAGCCCAACCGTATTGGCGCGCGCGTTGGCGAGCTCCAAGGAGCGGCTGGAGGAGACTGAGGCTCAAGGCGCAGCTTTTGCCGCAACGCTTAGGGCTATGGGCCGCGATATCGAAGATGCACCACTTCCTGTGGCCTTGGGTGTCGCGTCCCGATCCTTGGAGCTGGAAAGTGGTTTGATTGCAGGCATTTACCTGCAGAGCTTCACCTCCAATCTGGTGAGCTGCGCTGTCCGCTTTGTGCCTCTCGGGCAGAACGAGGGCCAGAGCGTCCTTGCAGCCCTCGCGCCTGCGATCCAAGCGACGGCGGAAAGGGCCGCTGCAGCGACGCTCGATGACCTCGGGTCCGGAGCATTCTTCAGTGATATCAGTGCGATGAAGCACGAAACTCAGACAGCACGGGTGTTCAGAACATGAGCGGACCTTTACGCGTGGGCATCGGCGGCCCGGTGGGCGCTGGCAAGACCACCCTGACAGAACAGCTCTGCCGCGCGATGGCGGATCGTTACTCCATGGCAGTTATCACCAACGATATCTACACCCGCGAGGACGCCGACTATCTGCTCCGCGCCCAAGCTTTGCCCGAGGCAAGGATCCGAGGGGTGGAAACCGGCGGTTGCCCTCACACCGCCATCCGTGAAGATGCCTCGATCAACCTGCGCGCTGTGGCTGATCTGACGAACGAGATTCCCGACCTCGACGTGATCTTGATCGAATCCGGGGGCGACAACCTCGCGGCGACATTCTCGCCGGAGCTGGCCGATATCTCGCTCTACGTGATTGATACCGCCGCCGGGCAGGACATTCCGCGAAAAAAGGGGCCGGGGGTCACACGTTCCGACCTGCTGATCATCAACAAGACCGATCTCGCACCGCATGTAGGCGTGGACCGCGACCTGCTGGAAAGCGATGCGCGGGCCAATCGGGGCGAGCGGCCCTTCGTGATGGCCGCAGTGAAGTCGGGAACCGGGGTGCCGGAGATCGTGGAATTCATTGCCCGCGAAGGTGGGCTCTAGGGCTTATTCAGCCGCTTCGCTCGCATCAGCGGAAGCTTCAGCTGCCTTCTGCACACGTTCCAACGCGCGCCGCATACGCGGCATGTTCTTACGCTGCAGCACACTCTCCGCGAGCCATGTCGTTAGCTTCGGACGATCCTGATCCTCAGTCTCGGTCAGCAGCGTGCGCAGATAAGGCGCGTAGTCGCGCCGTTTACGGTAGAGCCGGGCAAAGCTCGCTTCCCCCAACACGCCCGCCAGCGAAAGCCGCAGCGTGTCATTGAGGATGCGCATGTCTTGCATTGCGCCAGTGACGTCGCGCCCCATATGGCGGCAGCGGAAGCGGGTGATGCCCTCGCGCGCGAAGAGCGACACATGCATCGCTTCCAGATCATCTTCTGGATTGTAGAGGATCAGCGTGTGGCGGGACGCCTCCGCCATCTCAGGCGCAAAGCCATAGCGGTCCGTCCAGGAGAAGCGGCGGGCGGACGCAAAGCGCGGGTCCCATTCGGTGACACGCGGATCAAGCGTTGCTTGCGGGCTGATCACCACCACGTCGCAGCCGGGTGCCGATACGCTGAAGGCGGCAGCGGCATAGCCGCCGAGGCCCGTGCCAAAGAAGGCGACGTGTTCGAAGGAATCAAAGACACCATCGTCGGTCAAAGCATCGAAAAACGCGAAGACAGTAGGGGCGCGGAACCAAGTGGGACGCTGGCACATCACGGTGATCACCGCCACGTCGAGCTCTTGCGCCATCTTCAATCCAATGGGCAGCGCGTCATCCTGGCCGTTGCGGATGTCATGGGCGGATTCAAAGGTGACGAGAAGGCGTTCGCCTTCGCCCATTTGGATCACTTGGTGATCATCATCGAGATCGAGAAATTCGCCATGTTGCTCAACAAGCGCACGCAAGGCATGCGCCCAGTCTTGTCGGTTCAGCTCTGAAAGATCAGGCCACCCCTGATCCTGGCTCGCGTTCGACATCTCGTTACCATCCACTATTTACGGCCCCACCCCTGAAGCGCGTTCAAGGCTAGAATGGGGTGGCTTGGCGAACTTTCCAAGCAATTTTACAGATTAAAAGAAGGCCTGCAGCCCGGTTTGAGCGCGTCCGAGGATGAGCGCGTGAATATCATGCGTTCCCTCGTAGGTGTTCACGGTCTCCAGGTTCTGAGAATGGCGCATGACGCCGTAGTCTTCCTGGATGCCATTGCCGCCGTGCATGTCCCGGGCGATGCGCGCAATGTCGAGCGCTTTGCCACAGTTGTTGCGCTTCATGAGGCTGATGAGCTCGGGCGAGGCGGCGCCGTCATCCATGAGCTGGCCCAAGCGCACAGCACCTTGAAGACCAAGGGTGATCTCCGTCTGCATGTCAGCGAGCTTCTTTTGGAAGAGCTGTGTCTGAGCCAAGGGTTTGCCGAATTGCTTGCGGTCGAGGCCGTATTGGCGCGCGGCATGCCAGCAGAACTCGGCGGCGCCCATGGCGCCCCACGCGATGCCATAGCGCGCGCGGTTTAGGCAGCCGAACGGCCCTTTCAGGCCTTGCACACCGGGGAGGAGGGCGTCTTCGCCAACCTCGACGTCGTCCATGACGATCTCCCCGGTCACAGAGGCCCGCAGCGACAGCTTGCCGCCGATTTTTGGCGCGCTGAGGCCTTTCATGCCTTTTTCGAGAACGAAGCCGCGGATCTTGCCGTCGTGCGCGTCGGACTTGGCCCAGACCACGAAGACGTCCGCGATCGGGCTGTTGGATATCCACATCTTGGCGCCCGAAATCTTGTAGCCCGTGTCCGTCTTTAAGGCTCGGGTCTTCATGCCAGCGGGGTCGGACCCGGCATCGGGTTCGGTCAAACCAAAGCAGCCGATAAGTGCCCCGCTCGTCAGGCCCGGCAGATACTTCTGGCGCTGCTCCTCGGAGCCGTATGCGTAGATCGGATAGATCACGAGAGAGCTCTGAACGCTCATCATCGACCGGTAGCCGCTATCGACGCGCTCAATCTCGCGGGCAATGAGGCCATAAGCTGTGTAGGAGGCGCCAAGGCCACCGTAGGCCTCAGGAACAGTCGCACCCAGCAGGCCTGCCTCACCCATCTTGGCAAAGAGCTCCGGCGCCACGGTTTCTTCGCGGTAGGCGTCCCTCACGCGTGGGGCGAGTTCGGCCTGAGCAAAGGCATGGGCAGCATCGCGCAGCATACGCTCGTCCTCGCCCAGCTGGTCTTCCATCAGGAACGGGTCTTCCCACGAGAAGCGGGAGAGCTCAGGGGCGTCTTTCTTGCTGATCTTTGCGGGTGCGTTCATGGCGGGACCTCCTTCACCCCGGATATGGGGCAGGGCAGTCGTGGTCAATATGCGCGCATGGCCGCAGATATTCGCCCGAGGAGCGATTGTGTCTGCCCGGCGAGGTTCTTGACCTCCTCCGCGATCACCTTGAACCCGCGCCCGCTTTCGCCTGCGCGTGCGGCCTCGATCGAGGCATTGATGGCGATCATCTGGATGGTGCGACCGACGCCATCGGCCGCTTTCACCGCGTCCATCGCGGCCTCACGCGCAACGACGCGGCTATCGAGGTAGCGCTCATCAAGGGCGGCAACCATATCGATCAAGAACTTGGAGACTGCCGGTTCCACCACACGCAGGGCCAAGTCACCGGCCTTCTCCGGGCTTTTGGAACTCGTGGTCTTAAACGTGTTCAATACGTCGATCGCGGCAAGGCGGCGATCACGTAAGGCGGGAGGCTCCGGTTCGTCACATTCGGCCATGCGTTTGGGAAAGTCGTCTGTGAGCGCCTTGAGCGCGGTCGCAATCCGATCATCGGAGAGCTTGCGCTGTTCGGCACAGATCGCGTCTGGCACTAGGCCACCGGCCATGAGCGCGATCGCGCTGCACGCAATGCGCGATGGACCGACCGACATGAACGTCTCATTCTTGAGCAACATAAGTTGCGGGTAATCACCCATGCGCAACGCCTCCTGCTTCTCTTTGCCGGAAGGCGGTAAACAGGAGGCTAATGAATTGCAGTCTTTGGAGCTTGGGGGCAGTTTTTTGGGATGATTATCGGAATTGATCACATTGTGCTGACCGTCCGCGACATCGAGGCGAGTGTTGCCTTTCTTGCGGCGGCACTTCAGGGCGAGGCCATCACCTTTGCGGGAGGGCGGCGCGCTGTCAGGGTTGGCAACCAGAAGATCAACCTGCAGACACTGGGGCAGGAGCCCCGCAACCACGCGCGCGTCGGTTCAGGGGATGTGTGTTTTCTCAGCGATGCCACTCCGGACGCGGTGGCTGCGCATCTCACGGAACTCGGCATCGAAATCCTCGAAGGCCCCGTTGAGAAGTCTGGCGCTCAGGGTCCTATCATCAGTCACTACTTCAGCGATCCAGACGGGAACTTGATCGAGATTGGCTGCCTTGTGACAGAGCCCGACCAAGCCTAGTTCAGGCTGGTTTTTGGGGCGCCTTGGTCGGAGACGTCGCCGCCTGAAACTTGGGGCAACGCCACCGCTGCTGGCGGCAGTGTCTTCGCGTCCGGATCAGGTGCAGCCTCGGGCAGGAGGAGCGACACGCGCGCGCCCTTTTGGCCGTCGTCGATCCTAAGGCCGCCGCCCAATTGCTCGGCTGTGCCACGCGCCATGGACAGACCCAGGCCCGTTCCGTTGCCAACGGGTTTGGTGGTGTAGAATGGCTCGGTCACGCGGGTGCGGTCTTGGGCCGGGATGCCCGGACCGTCATCCTCAACCGTGAGCACGGCATAGGAACCCGGTAGTAGGATCTCCTGCGTTTGGAGACGTACAGGAGAGCGGAATTCCTCGCTTGTGAGGGTGACCTCCACGCGGGTCGCGCCGGCATCCCTGGCATTGAGCACGAGGTTTGCCAAGGCGCCTTCAAGGGCTGTTGTATCCACCACCGCGTAGAGTGCTTCTGAAGAGGCCTCAATCGAGAGAACCCGGCCCGATCCGAGAAGGCCCGCGAAAAGCGGCTCACAGCCCCGCAGCATGCCCGCCAAGTTGGTATTGCGCGGCTCGACTGGCGCTTTGCGCGCAAAACTCAGCAATTGTTTGAGGTGCCGCGCCGCGCGCGCAGTTCCGGCGCGGGCTTCTTTCAGGCTGGACGCACGACTGGCCGGGTCCGGATCGATCTCGGCAAGCTCGAGGTGGCCTTGGATGCCCGCCAAGATGTTGTTGAACTCGTGCGCCATACCCGCGGAGACCTGACCGACGGCGTCCACGCGCTGAGCTGCTATGGCGCGCCGCTCGAGCTCGCGCTGCTGTCGCTTCATTCGAACGCTGTCCCAGGCCGCGAACGCCGCATAGATCGACACGAGGATAGCCACAGCAACAGCCGCGTAGGCGCCCTGAGTGCCTCCCATGCGATCGATGTAGATCCAGGATGCCCAGATCGTTGCGGTCAGCATCAAGAAGCCTTCCCAGAGCACCAGCACCGGGATCTCCTTGCTTTTGAAAAGGTTGTAGTAGGCAAAGCCCGCAATCGCAGCGAAGGCACCCATCGCCGCGCTGGGTGGCGCCACCCATGCCCCGTAAAAGACGATGGAGATGAAAATGGACGATTGCGTGATGCTAATGAAAAGCGCGGCGGCGAGTTCGGTTTTGGAACCCGGCGCTTTGATGCGGCTCATGTAGAAACGCGCACCGGCGGTCCACAGAGTGTAGATCACGGCCCACCAAACCCCGATGGGATCACGCATGAGCCAATAGATGACGGCTGCGCCGAGAAAGATCACAACGAAGCGGGCTGCAAGCTCGTATCGGGTGCTGAGATAGACATCCACCAGGTCGCAAAGACTGCGCCAGATGATTTCGTTGGGATGGCCGGGAGGGAGATCCGCCTCGGCATAGCGTGCGTGGCCCGCAGTGCCGAGGTCAGACATGTCGCGCGGGGCGGACAAGCGTTACTTTGGAAGGGGACCGATCATCATGATCATTTGACGGCCTTCCATCTTGGGCATGTTTTCGACCTTACCATGCTCCTTAGTATCTTCAGCCACACGCAACAGAAGGTCGCGGCCGAGTTCCTGGTGCGCCATCTCGCGCCCGCGGAACCTGAGAGTTACTTTAACTTTGTCGCCGTTCTCGAGGAACTTGAAGACGTTGCGCATTTTGACGTCGTAGTCATGCGTATCGGTGTTGGGGCGGAACTTCACCTCCTTCACCTCAATCGTCTTTTGCTTCTTTCGGGCCTCGCTCTCGCGCTTCTGCTGTTCGTATTTGAACTTGCCGAAGTCCATGATCTTGGCCACGGGCGGGTTCGCATTGGGCGAGATTTCCACGAGATCGAGCCCCGCATCTTCGGCCATCTGGAGCGCCCGACTGGGTGAGACCACTCCCACATTGTCTCCATTTTCGTCGATCAGGCGGAGTTCCGGTGCGCGAATGCGATCGTTTACGCGGGGGCCGGTGTCGCGCTGCGGGGGCGCGTTGTGGGGTCTGCGAGCTATGGTCTTTGTCCTTGCATTGTTAAGCAAACTTCGGGGCCGAAACGTAACCCTCCATAGGCTGGCATTCAAGGCGTAGTTGATGCTCGGCGCCATTTGTCCGGGAATTCCCGCCGCCGCACGGGGCGATTTTGGCAAAGCGGGGCCGATTGGCTGAACTTTCCCCCTGAACCCTACCGCTCAGACCTGCCATCTGGGATCCATGACATCGACCTGCTTGCCCAATTGTGGGGGCCAGCAAGAAGGACAGGATACCCGATGCGCAGTTTGATCTGGATCGTTTTGGCCGCAGTGGTTGCCGGGGGTGCGTATGTGTTCGCAACCGGCGGTTTCGGCGGCGGTGAGGAGCCTGTGACCGTGGCGCCCGCGGCCGAAGAGGCCACAGAGAGCGCGGTCGAGGCCACCGAAGAGGCCGCAGCAGACGTCGTCGAGGGCGCTGAGGAAGCCTTGGAAGGTGCCGCGGAAGCCGTTGAAGAGACGGTCAACGAAGCCGTTGAGGCCGTGGAAGAGGCGGTTGAAGAGGCCGCATCAGGTGCCGTTGAAGCGGCGACCGAGACGGTCGAAGGTGCACTGGAGGAAGCCTCCGATGCCTTGGGTGGTGCCGCTGATGGCCTTCTCGACCAAGCGTCCGAGGCATTGGAGGGAGCGGGTGAGGCTGTAACGGACACGACCGAAGCTGCCACTGAGGCGGCAGGTGAAGCTGTTGAGGCTGCCACTGAGACGGCGACCGGCGCAGCTGAGACAGCGACGGAGACGGCCACCGAGGCCGCCGAAACTGCCACAGAAGCGGCAGAGACAGCGACTGAAACCGCAACTGAGGCAGCCGAGACCGCGACGGAAGCGGCATCTGAAGCCGCTGACACCGCGGCAGATGCAGTCGAGGGCGCAACAGATGATGCTGCCGCCGCGACCGAAGCAACGACCGAAGCCACCGCGGAGGCCGCCGAGGCCGCAAGCGCCGGTGGTATCGAGAGCCTTCTGAATGCTGAGAGCTTCGATTTCGACGCCGTGCAGGCCTACGTCGACAACAGCGAGCTGGGCGGCATCGCCAAGACAGCGCTCAGCACCGCCATCGATCAGGCCCGCGACAACCCGGAGCTCGTCAGCGGCCTCATCGAGCAGCTGAAAGCTCAGTTCTTGAATTAAAGGACAGCTGAAACAAAAAAGGGCTCGGGGACAGCTGTTCCCGGGCCCTTTTCTTGTTTTGGGGGGCGGCTCAGCCGACGAAGGCTTTCTCGACGACGAAGTGCCGGGGCTGAGAATTCGCGCCTTCCTCGAGGCCATAGCCTTCAAGGATCGCCTTGAGATCGGTGTTGAGGCCCATGGAGCCGCAAATCATCGCGCGATCTTCCTCGGGGTTCATGCCTTCAATCCCGAGCTCACCAAAGACCGTGCCGTCTTCGAGCAGCGTGGTAATGCGGCCCATCTTCGGGCTCTCCTCACGCGTCGTGGTGGGATAGTACGTCAGCTTTTCGAGGTTCTCGGCCCCTATGAGCTCTACAAGCATCTCGTTGCCGTGGATCGCATCGATGATCTGCTTGGAATAGGTGAGCTCGGCCACCTCGCGGCAGGTATGCGTGATGATGACCTGCTCGAACTTCTCATAGGTCTCGGGGTCGCGCAGCAGGGACGAGAAGGGAGCAAAGCCCGTGCCCGTCGAAAAGAGCCAAAGCCGTTTGCCCGGCAAAAGCGCGTCGTGGACGAGCGTGCCTACAGGCTTTGGGCGTAAGATCACCTCTTGGCCCGCTTTGATGTGCTGGAGCTTCGAGGTCAGCGGGCCGTCTTGCACCTTGATCGAATAGAACTCGAGTTCCTCATCCCAGGAGGGAGAAGCAATCGAGTAGGCGCGCAGGATCGGTTTCGACTTACCTGTGGCCGGGTCCTCATCGCCCATGAGCCCGATCATCACGAATTCGCCCGAGCGAAAGCGTAGGGATGCGGGCCGTGTGGTTTTGAAGCGGAAGAGCCGGTCGGTATAGTGTTCGACTTCGGTGACTGTTTGCGCGTCTGGCAAAGGGGGCATGATGGAGAAAGCCTCGATAGTACGTGGTCAGCATAATGGCCGACCCCAAACGTTTGCGCCTGCAGCATGAGCCTGTCAAGCGCAGGAGAATATTCCGCGTGGAGGCTGCCAAGTCTTGCTAAGGCACAAGGATATTCTCTAGATGGGCGGCGAGTTGGAGGAATATTCCATGGCTGTCGACGAAAAACCAAAGCTTCGGATCGATGCGCTCGACCGCAAGATCCTGAGCGAGCTTCAGCAGGATGCGTCGCGTTCGCTCGATGAGATCGCGCGCGTTGTGGGCTCGTCCAAGACACCTGTCTGGAACCGCATCAAGAAGATGCGCGAGGCGGGCATCGTGAAGAACCAGGTGGTGGAGCTTGATGCCGAGGCGCTGGGGTTCGAGGCCTGCTTTTTCGTCCTGATCCGGACGTCCGAGCATGAGGCGAGCTGGCAAGAAGCGTTCCTGCGCACGCTGCAGGCGCGCCCAGAGGTGCAGGAAGCGCACCGTCTGGCGGGCGATATCGATTACATCCTCAAGGTCCGCGTACAAAACGCGCGGGCCTATGATGCGTTTTATCAGGCGCTGATCTCGGAAGTGCGGGTCTATAACGTGACCGCGCTTTTGAGCATGGAGGAGCTTAAGGCCACCTCCGCGCTGCCGCTCTAGCGCGTCACCATCAACGCTTCGAGACCGTGGAAATGGTAGGTGTCGCCGTAGCGCGGCGCCTCGGCGAGTTTGGGTGGATTTCGCATCAGCTCTTCCAGCCCGATCCGCAGCTCCAGCCGTGCGAGCGGGGCACCCACGCAGAAATGGAGACCTGCACCGAAGGCGACATGGGTCTTAGAGCCCCGTGACGGATCAAAGACATGCGGGTTCTCATAGGCCGCCGGGTCGCGGTTCGCCGCGCCAAGAAGGCAGGCGATCTGAGTGCCGCGGGGCAGGGCCACGCCTTCAACTTCGGTGTCGTCATAGACCCAGCGCGTGAAGAGGTGGAGCGGTGGGTCATAGCGCATGATTTCTTCCACCAGCGGCTCGGTCACGTCCGTCACGCCGTGAGACAGCATCGCCGCCACTCCGTTGCCCAAAGTGTGTACTGTCGCCTCATGGCCCGCATTGAGCAACAAGATGCAGGTGGAGATCAGCTCGTCTGTGGAGAGCTTCTCACCTTCTTCCTCGGCCGCAATGAGATGGGTGATCAGATCGTCGGCAGGACGCGAGCGGCGCTCCTCAATATAGCCGCGCAGGAAGTCTGCGAACTCGGATGCTGCTTGGTTGGCGGCGTCCTCCACTTCGCGGGAACGGGCACTTTGGTACATCGCCACCATGCGGTTCGACCAGGCGAGGAGCTCTGGCGCCATTTCTTCGGGGACGCCCAAGAGCCGCGCGATGATGCGCACGGGTAGCGGTTGGGCGAATTCGGTGAGCAGGTTGAAGGCCCGGTCGGTGGGCAGGGCCGCTACCAGCTCCTCGCTGAGCGCGCGGATTTCTGGCTCAAGCTCGCGAATGCGGCGGCCCGTGAAGGCGCGCAACACGAGGGAACGCAGGCGGGTGTGCCGCGGTGGTTCAAGCTCGAGCATTGAATGGGCTTCAATGTCGTAGAAAGCGCGGGTGTGGGGGGCAACGGGTACCGGCTCGAGCGGCACGCGTCCCATGTTGCGTGATTTCAGGACCGCCGAGACCGCCCCATGGCTGACAGCCGCGGCCATGCCGTAGTCCTCCCACCACACAACGCCTGCCTGCGCCCGGGCGCGGTCGTAGGCGGGATAGGGGTTCTGAACGAAGGCGGGATCAGTCGGGTCTTGGCGGAAAATCTCCATGGGCGAGATGTGCCGCAAGGCGTGGGGTTGGGCAAGACTAGAGGCCGGACTGCGAAGAGGCAGAGGTACCTGAAGGGATAGCTCCCTTGCTCTACGTCTGGATTGATTCGTCCGGATGACTGTCGCCTGAGCGTGCACAATTCGCGCGCACGCCGCGGCGGCGTCGAAAATTTCGGGACAATCGCGTTCGCGTGCTCGGAGCCGGCGCCGGTCCGCGTTGCCCGAATGTCATTCTGGCACGAATTGGAAACGATATGCGCTGCAATCCTGCGTGGGCGGTGGGAATTGTACTGGGATTCCAGACCAAACGACCAAATCTCGCCGGATCGCGGACCCGAATTAAGGCGAAAAGATGGCAGATTTCACCTCAAACCAGACACAATTGCGCCCCCAATCACGCCGAAATCCCCTGGTTTGGGGCAATTTACACGCATTTGTGCCTCATTTTATTCTTTGTTGCCGGATCAAGCGCCGCTATCACGGTCCAGCCCACTTCGGGGGGCGAGGGTTGCTGACCGTGGGGGCGGTCGCACACAGGTCATGACGCTGCCACGTCGTGATGCACAGGGTGAGCACCGCAGGCGCGACGCGTCTGACGCGCAGCGCGAGGTGGGATCGCGTCAATCCTGAGCATCAAACGACACTCAGCTGAATTCTGTGCGTGGTCGCATCACGGACGGCTTCTTTCGCGGGTGAAAGGGCGGATGTAGTCGTGTGAGGATGTGACAGGTGAATAAGTGTCACGACATCGTCAGTTTTGTAGAGGGGGCGCTCGCGTCCTCCACGCGCATGCAGCCGATCTTTCCAGTCTTTGAAGAGTGCAATGGTTACGAGCTTGGGCCGACGGATGGCGCCCGGTCGGCTCGAGTGTAAGGAGAGAGTGCGATGACGAAGCAAAACTTCCACATCGATTTTAACGAGTTTCAAGCGGGTACTGTAATTGACGATGAGCTTAAGGCTCAGGGTCTGGAAG
>JBCBFV010000037.1:0-13429 GCA_038527425.1 Pseudomonadota bacterium | reverse complement strand
CCGCGCTGAAGACTTCGGCCTCACAGGGGCCGAGACACCTGCAGAACTCGATGACAACAAGGCATTCTACGACCGGATGGAGCCCATTCGCCTGAAAGCGGGGGAGCTCATGGGCATGGGCGATGTCTCCAAATCGGTGACGCCGAAGTTTGGCATTGTGGCACCGGCGCGGGATGGAGGCTCTGCTTTGGTGCGATACTTCATGCCATGGCGCGCGCATCCGACGATGGCCATTACAGGTTCGCAATGCCTGTCTTCTTGCCTCCTTTGCCCCGGCACGGTGGCCGACGGCATCATGGCCCGCCCGAACACGTCGCACGTAAAAATGCAGCTCGAGCATCCTGCTGGGAAGATGGAGGTGCTGATGCATGTCGAGGGGGCGGATGACAGCTTTGAAGTGATCTCCGCGGGCGTCACGCGCACGGCGCGCAAGCTTGCGTCTGGAGACGTCTTCATCCCGAAATCCGTTTGGGAGGGGCATGCGTGAAGGTTCATATCCTCGACGATTGGTTTGATACGTTGCGCGGCTTGCCCTGTTTCGATTTGCTCGAGGGGCACGACGTGACCGTCTGGAACGATCACGAGCCTAACCCAGATCGTCTCGCCGAGCGCGTGAAGGACGCCGAAGCTCTCGTCCTCTTCAGGGAGCGGACGAAGGTCGGAGCCGATCTTCTCGCGCAATTGCCGAACCTCAAACTCGTGTCCCAGCGGTCGGTCTACCCGCACATCGATGTGCCAGCTTGTACGGCCAATGGCGTGATGCTGTGCTCGAACATGCACGCAGGCGCCCCGTCCTATGCGGCCGCAGAGCACACCCTCGCGCTGATCCTGGCAAGCTACCGGCAGATCCCGCAGCAGGCCGCATCAATCCGGTCTGGCAATTGGCAGATGGGGGTCGGACGTACGCTACGGGGCCGGACCTTGGGCCTGTACGGCTATGGGCGCATCGCGCGCGCCGTGGCCGAATATGCTGCCGCCATGGGCGTCAATGTTCAGTGGTGGTCCTCTGAGGAGGGACGTGCTCGGGCCCGCGCGGATGGCGTGACGCTCGCCGACAGCCGCGAGGCCTTCTTTGCAACCTCAGACGTTGTGAGCTTGCATGTGCGGCTTAAGCCCACGACCCACGGGATCATCACGGCAGACGATCTCGCCGCGATGGCCCCGCGCAGCCTACTGGTGAACACTTCCCGTTCGGGCCTCATCGCGCCGGGCGTGTTGGAGGCAGAGATCGAACGTGGCCGCATCCATGCCGCAGTCGACGTCTTCGATCAGGAGCCGTTGACGGACACGACGCACACCCTCCTGACGCATCCCAACGTGCTGCCCACGCCGCATGTTGGCTATGTCACAGAGGACGAGTTTGACCTGCAGTTCACTGACATCTTCGAGCAAGTGAACGCCTTTGCTGCCGGTCAACCGATCCACGTGATCAACCCGGAAGTGCAGGCCTAAGGCCCTACTTCAGCTCGCTCGCCCAGATCTCCGGATGGGCATGGAGCAGGGAGTGGCCGGCTTGTGGCACGATCCGAAGGTCGCCTCCCACACGGCTGGCCAGCGCTTCCACAAGCGAAAGAGGTGCGCTTTGATCGTGCTGTCCATGAAAGAAGGTGATGTTGTCGGGAGCCGGCCCCAGCTTCCGGTCCCAGGCGGTCCCGGAGAGGCTGGCGTCCGTGAAAAACCCAGTTGGCCCTTGGATTGTGTGCCACCCGTGACCGCGCCAGTAGAGCTCGGCCACCTCCATTCTCTTGCACGCCGCGATATCCACTTTGCAGCCTGCGAAAACGACTTCGCCGAAGCTAGCGGGGCCGCCGGTTAATAGCCGCTCGCCCCCGAGCCGCGCAAGGGCTTGGCCTGCGCGTTTCGAGACCCTGCTGAGAATAGGAAAGACCCGTTGCTGGCGCGGCAGATTCATCGTGTCTGCGATCTCAGGCATGGGCGGGAGGGCCGCCACGTTGAGCACCTTTCCCACGCGCTCGGGCGCAATCTGGGCGAGGGTCAAGGCCGTCGCCGCACCAACATCGTGGGCCACGATATCGGCGCGTCTCACATCGAAATTATCCATGATCGACAGCGCCTGACGCGCGGCAATCTCGGGAAGTTGCGAAACCTCGGTCGAGGCTTCAGGCGTGCGCCCGTGACCGGGCCGCCCGGGCGCGATGATGAAGCGATGAGACAGCATCTTGCGCGCGTCTTCGGCAAAGATGCGTCCGCCCAGACACCCATGAAAGAAGATCAGGGGCCGTCCAGCCGGATCGCCATCGCAGTAGACATCGATCGGCCACTCCGGCCCACGCCAAAGCCGCGCTTCTCCGCTCTGTAGCTCTTTCGAGCGGGTCGTCTTGGCCGTCGCATGAGCATTCAGGCCATAGATCAGGTGCGCAAATTCCAGGATGCCCGAGACGCCCATCTTGGCGAAGATGGCCTTGATCTGACTTCTTACGGTTTCCGCCGACCGCCCCCGTAGTTCTGCAATGGCTTTAGGGCGTAGCCCGCCAAAGAGCTCGCGCGCCACCTCAACCTCGGCTTCGCTGAGCCGGAAGTCCGCGCGAAGGGCATCGCTGATCTCAGGGCGCCAAAAGGTGAGAAGGGCGCGTGCGGCAACGCCGTAGCGCGTTTTGGAGATACCCACGAGGGCCGCGCGCCCATGCGTCATGATGGGCGCCGTCACCAGGGACTCGCCGCCGCCACGATCCACCACCTCTTCGAACACACGCCGCCCCTGGGAATTGAGAAACTGGACGAAGTTGTCCCCGGGGGCGAGTTTGAGCCCCTCGGCGGCGGCAGCCGTCATATGCGTTACAAAGCCCGTTGAGCTGACGCGAAAGGGAATAACCTCGGCCCCGCGCCAGCCGTCCGGCGCGCCGGTCACCTGCTCGGTGAGCTGTTCGACCTTGGGCACCATGCCTTCAAGGCCAGCCAGATCGCCCTGCTCGGCGAGGTCCGCCACGCGCGGCAACAGGTCATCGAAGGCGGAAACGCCCGGCTCGTACAAATCGGCGGTGGCTTTTGGCGAAGGCATGCTGTGCGGAATCGATGCTTTTACGGGTTCATCCCCAAACTAGGGGATATCGGAAGCCGCGCCAACTTCGGCAAAGTGGCGGCAGGGTTTCACGGCTCTCTAGCGGCCGAACTCGTTTTTTATTTGAGCGTCTTTTTACATGGCATAATTTTCAGTGCCTCGGCGCCTATTCTGGAGTGGAAGTATGGTGTCGAAAGAAGTTCAACGGGACCCAGGTGCGAAGATCTTCCTTGTTGGAGCGGCAATTATCGCCGCTTCTTCCACCGCCGCCTGGGCGGAGTGCGAGATCAGCTCGGACGCGACGACGTATTACGAGCTGCGCGAAAATGCGATCATCCTCATGGAATACGGCGACCAAGTCGTCCGTGCGACAGGCGGGAAGATCCGCTGCGAGGAAGACGCAGCCGGCGGACGCCAAGTCTGCGGGATTGAAGGCGAGGGCGAGGTCCTGATCGAAGGGGATCGCGGGCTCTTTACCGTCAGTCTTACCGGCGAAGAGCCGCACGAGCTTCACATCTATTCCACCGGTGATCTGACCTGCGGGCTCGCCTCGGATTTCTGAACCCGGATCACTGCGACCAACCTTTAGGGGATCGCTATGAGAACCAAAATTTCTGTCGCAGCGGCTGCCTTGGCCCTTCTGGTGGGTTCCGCGGATGCGCAAACAAATAGCAGCGGTGAAGAGCTTGCCCCCTGCGACCAGCTTGTCGCCCTTTTCATGGAACTCGCGCGTCGCTCAGGCTCCCCGGTTTCCGAAGCTGAAGCGCGCCAAGAGGTGCTTCAGGACAACCCGACACAGGCCGAATGCGCGGCGATGCTGGCCTTGTTCCCTCCGTTGGAGTGATGTTGTGAGGCCGCTTCTGCCCCTCGCTGTCTCTGCCTGCATTGGTCTATCGGCTACTTTCGCAAACGCTGCCTGCACGGGCGATCTGGCAACCACCGGCTTTACCAATGTGTTCCTTGAAGCCACAGGAGATGCCGTCATCGGCGGTATTGGCGCCAATCAATGCGGCCTCGAAGTAACCGAGTTCTGCGAAGCGAACCGCTGCCTGGTGTTCTTCGAAGGGCTGAGCGGATTTGTCGACATCGCTGACCTCGAAGAGCCGATCGAGGGCGCTGTCCCGCTTCAGTTCGCCTACGAAGTCTCAGCAGTTGATGGCACCCTTTCCTTCATGGGCCAGTCGCAAGAGTTTGCGCTGACCGAAGGGCGCCCCGTTTTTGTCGAGCCTCAAGCTGACCACGTATTGCTGCGGCTGCCGTCCCCTTTGCCGACGGCCATTCGCATGACCTCGACAGGCTCTTCTGGGTGGGAAGCACTGCTGCCCGATTGGGTCGGCGTACCTGTCCCCGTTTCGCTCTACCTGGATCGCCCGAGCGCCGATACTGCTCTGTTGGAGATCGCCGCTGACCATCAAATTCTGAAGATGGACATGCGGCTGAGACTGACCCGCATCGTGGAAGCATCTCCGGAGCAGGCCGCACCGGCGGCCGAGGCGGTCGCCCGCCAGACAGCGTGCCAAGAAACTCATGCCCTCGCTCTCAGCGTCGGGGCGGCAGGAGATCAGGGCCAGATCGATGCCTATTTC
Source organism: Pseudomonadota bacterium (assembly GCA_038527425.1). GTDB lineage: Bacteria > Pseudomonadota > Alphaproteobacteria > Rhodobacterales > Rhodobacteraceae > Shimia_B. The sequence goes on along the minus strand of JBCBFV010000037.1, from coordinate 8,824 downwards.
GCAGCGGTGAGCGCTGTGGGCATCGTTGACTGGGACAATCGGACCGAGAGCCAATGCGACGCCCTCTTGGTCGCGCTTGCGGCGGCGGGAATCCCCGCGTCTCAGCCTGCCGCTGCACCCACGGTCGAAACCACCGGTCCCTGCACGGCCTTGATCGACCAGGCGGCTTCAATCCTGAGCGGGGCTGACAGCGCACCACGGCGCGCGTTGCAAACCGTGATGGTCACGCTCGCAGTAACGCGCTTCAATCCGGCGAATCCGAAGCATTGCGCGGAGGTGTCCTATGCCTTGCAGGAGTAGCGCGCCGGCCCTGAAGCCCTGCGTGAGGGCAGCATGAACGCGCTGCGATCACTTTGGATCGGCGCCTTGGCGCTGGTCCTTGGAACGCCACTGACGGCAGATCCCTTGCAAGAGCGGCTTCAACAGATCCCGTCTGAGATGACCTCGCTCTTTGATCTCTATTCCGACGGCGATCTGAACGACGACCAGCTGAGTGTTCTGATGGAACAATACATGGTCGAGGAGATGCAGCTTCGTACTGGTGCTCTCACCGCAGACGATCTGACGCTACGCTGGCGCGATCACGCTTCTGCGCCCTTCAAGACGCCCGGCGCGCGGCTCAGTGCGGTGGGTCTGCCTGCCGATTTCGACGGGCTGGTTTGGGCCACGCTGGAAGACGGACGCCGGGTGGACCTTGTGGTCGAACAGAGCGCCGCCACGCCCGAGGTCTTCGATGTCTACCTCCCTGAGCACCCGGACGGGGCAGATGCGTCAGGCACGATTACGATCCGGTTCTTGGGCGTGGGAAGTTTGGAGGCCGAACTTGCCCCGCAGCTTGTGATCCCGGGGGCTTTGCCGACGCTCATGCGCGTGGTGATCGACGATCTCATGCGCACGTTGGAGGCAAATGGCACCGATCCTTACGCGCTTTTAGAAGACTTCCGGGACGCTCCGTCAGAAGTGCCGCCTGAGCTCGGCTACGCGGCGGCGGTGCTCTATATCTGGTCTGAGGCGGGACGTGACCATCCGGTCTTTTCCTTCATGCGGACCGGCCGCTTCGAGGGCGAGTTTTGGGAACGGGTGAATGCGCCTGTAGATGCGCAAGCAATCGACCGGTTTTACTCCAGCGTCCTCCTCAATTCAGGCGCGCTCGAAGACCTCATGCGCATGCAGCGCGGGCGCGTGGACCGGATATCGTATGTCCCTCCCGCGCCGCCGCCTGAATTGCCCAGCAACCTACTGCGTGTGAATACGACGCCACCCATCACCGAGCAGGTATCGATGGACGAGATCTCGGCTCTGCTGATCGAGGGCCGGGCGCGCCAATACGAGCGGGAAGTGTATCTAAACTCGGCCAAAGATGCGCAAAAGCTCTACGGCTATGCCGCTTTCGAGCCTGTGACCATGGTCAGTTCGGCCATGATCGGCGGCGTGCTGACGATGGTCGACAAATACAAGAAAGGCGCGGACTATAACTACCCAACCACGATGAAGCTCGAAGGCACGACCGTGCCCTCCGGCGCCTTACTCGCCGACGATGAGCGGCGCGTCTATACCGACATCACCATCCTCGCCAAAGGTGAGCCTTTGGAGGTGCAGGTCTTCGGCGATGGCCTCGACGCAGCCCTTGCCATTCTTGACTTGGCAACGAGTTTCTCCGCCGCGGGCAAAGCTGCGAAAGACACCGTGCGCAACCTCGGTAAGGCCCCAATTCCGAGGTCGATCCAAGACCAGGTAGCGGCGAGTCTAAATCTTGCTGAGGATGTGATCGTCGGCAGGGCTACGGCGGCGACGAAGGACGGGCTCGAGGCCATCGAGAAGTCAGGAAACACCAGCAACAAAGGAAGCTTCGACATCTACACCCTGCCGGCGCGCACCTGGCGGGCACGGATAGATGCCAGAAGCCACAGGAATTTCGTGAGCGTGGGCTATGGCGGAGAGGTCCGCTGGGACGTCCGTCAGTTCCACGCCTATGCCTGTTGGAAAGACACTCAAGAAGGCATCACGACCACGATCACAACGAAGCCCGATGTCTTTGGCGGCCTCTTCGATCGGCTCGATCTGGGATGGGTGGTCAAGACTCCGGAAGTGGAACTTTCCGCCTCGCCCAGCATCCTTCGACCGGGTGGCACGGCCGATGTGATCGCCCCGGCGCAAGGGGCAACGTCAAACCGGGTCCAGTTTGAGCCACCGTCGTTGGGTGCGCTGAGCGATTTTGGCGAACTCTACGCAACCTATACCGCGCCGGACACGATCGCCGGTTGTCAGGAGGTCGTTCAACTCATCGCGCAATACCCGCCCGATGGTGCTCGCATTTGTGCCCCGGCACCGCGCGCGACAGCAGGCATCGTGATTGCCCAGGGGGACGGGTTGGTAAGAACGCCGCGCACCTTGACGTGCCGCGATGGCGAGGTGTTGGGCTTCACCGTCGCCCACGCTGAAGGCGCGCCAGTGCAGTGCGTTCTAAACGGCCCTGGAGAGCTAACGATGGTGGGTGAAGAGGGCCTGCTCGATTGCCCGATCAAGCCCACGCAGCCGTCTTCCATCACGTGTTTCGCGGGCGAGCAGCCGACCCAATGTGCGCCGGTTATTCCCATCCAACGCATCTACCCGGAGTTCGCCGTCTCTGCCCGAGTGACCGCCGACCGCCGATACAGCGACAAGCTGGGCGACGGTGGGGAAAGCTTCTTTGATGATTGCGGGGTCGAAGACCTGACGGCTGTCATTCTCGATCTGATGGACAGCGGTACCGGTGAGGCCCGCGAACTCCCGCTCGAAACCGTCTCGAACCCGTGCCCGGCCGCCGAGGCGCTCACGACCGGGGGCGGCGGCATCTCTGGTGGCTCTGGCGGGGGCGCCCCGGCACCGCTGCCGTTCCAAGACGATGATACCGGTCGCCACGTTGCGGCATGGCCACTCGGCGAGGGGCGCGACGTGAGCGTCGCGGATTCTCATAGCTACCGGCATAGCCCTTACGACCCGGGCAGGGGTCCCGGCGACCGCAGTGTTCTCGTGTCCTCAGACATCGACGCAGCGGTGAACCTCGACGGTCCGGAGAGTTTCACGGTCGTCACCTCGGGCAACACCAAGGGCACATCCATTCGCGCGGCCTCCGAGCATCCCACCCCGAGCGGTGGTTCGGCGGATTGGGCTGTCTGGCGCCAGATCGAGGTCACGACTGATACCTCGGTGACAGCATCCGTCTCCACCCGCGGGCCCGCGATATCATTCGTTCAAGCGGCCCCGATGCGGCTCGAAAGCAATGTGCCGATCATGTTGCTGAGAGGGTTCAACCAGAGCTTCATTCCCGTGATGCAGGTCGTCAGCACATCGAGCGCTGGCGTCGTCGCGCCAAGCTCCGCAACCGCCGAGGTCATTTTGCCCGGGCCTCGCGGGGATCGGGAGAGCCTGACGTATCTCATCTACTTTGGTGGCCATGTGACGCCTGCGAAAGACGGCGACAATTCCGTCACCGCTGCGAGCCGCACCACCGTCTCCTTTGACATCAAACCCGTTGAATAGAGCGACATTAAGAGGACCCCAGCCATGATCCGTAGCACCCTGATCGCCGTCGCAGCCATCCTATCAGTTGGTCCGGCCCTCGCGGCCTCCCATGGGCAAGGAACAGGTCATGGGCGCTACACGTCGTTCGCTCTCAAGGTGCCATACGAGTTTGATTTGCCCCGGGAGATCACAACCGCCTACGTGAGCTGTCAGGTGCGGACGGTGGGGAGCGGGAGCCGCTTTTACCCGCAGCTGATCATCGACCTTACCGAAAGCACAAGCGGTCTGGCGGTCATCGGCTTCGGAGACTTTGATACCAGCGGCGCCGATGTCGTTGCCGTTTTCGAAAGCGACGAAGAAGAAAGCCTGCGCGCGATGATGGCCGGAGACAGGTTCGAACTCGCCGTGTCATGCGGGATCAACACGCTCATTGGGATGGATGGGCGCCAACACTCGATCATGGAAGATAAGGACGGTCGCTTTGGGATATTCTTGGGGTCCGGGATCGAGAACTCGCCCATGGCGTGGATGACGGATGATTTTGTTCATCTGGTGACGCGCACTTTTAACGAGGCCGAAAACGAGGCTTTCGGCGCCTTTGACGGTGGCCCTCTCACCGACGCGGTGACGAACCAGTCGACAGCGACGGTGCCTACACAAGGCTCCGGCGGTGGTCTTTCGACGCTAGAAGGCATCCTGACCCGTCCATGAGGTGGGCATTTGCCTTTGCCGTGACGGGCGGTCTGTCGGCGACAATGGCCGCCGGGGAGACGTTTTCTATCACGATGCCGACCCTTTCTGCCGCCCAAGCGCCGGCGGCTTTTGAGATGTCCATGCCGCCGCTCCGTGCGAAGGTGGCCAGCGAAGATTTCGTTGTCTCGCTTCCGGCCGTACGGGCGAAAGCAGCTGAGGCAGGCTTTGTTATGTCCATGCCGAACCTCGTCGCCAAAACAGCGCCCAACGAATTTGTGGTCACGATGCCTACGCTCGTCGCAGCAAAAGCGGACGCGCCGTTTGCTATCACGATGCCGACCGTTGTGGCGATTGCACTAGGTCCCGAGGAGGCGCAGGAAGACGGCGAGGATGAAGCAACCGAGGATATGGCCGAGGCGCCCACGCTCCAATGTGAAATGCTGGAGCAGTGCTTTCCGGCCGAAGATATCCTGACCGTTGAAACCGACCTCATAAGCTTTGGCTATACGCCTGAAACCTACAACAGATTCTGCCAGGACGTGGCTCAGAGCCTCGGTGGATGCGACGCGATAGCAAGCGCCGATCCGATCCCGCCGATCCCGGGCCTCGGCACGACCACTGGCGACGGCACGGCGGGGTTTCTTGGCCCCATTTTCAACCGCTGCCTTCCTCTTGAAGAGTACATGATCGATCTCCAACGACGCGAGGACGCCGGCGAAGATACCGAGGCCGAGGCCGAGCGCCTGATGCTGAGGATCACTGCGGCAACCACGCATCTGATGAACGGGCGTAGCGATCTTTACTGCGAGGAAGTGACCGCAGGCCTACCTTAGCAGGCGGGTCCTTCCTTAGCCTGATGCGATGTCTCTTTCGACTTCGCTCGGCCGCGCGCACGCATGCCAAGCGCGTACCACGCATCTTCATTCGACACTGCCTCTCCTTAAACGCTCCATCGGCGGGCGATCCAACGTGGGTCTCAATAATCGAGAGATCGCGCATCCTGACTGTTGACTGACAGGAAAAATAATTGAACAAAAGGAAATCTGGAGGAAGCGAATGACCAAACAGGATCGGGCGGGAGTCTGGAAGTCTGGCAAGGGCAAAGGCCGGCATACCACTAAGGGCCGGCAACTCCTCGACGATGCAATGGAGGAGGTTCGCGAGTTGCTCGGGGATCGATCCCGTGACCGCGAAATGCTGATCGAGCATCTGCACCTCATTCAGGACAAATACGGACATCTTTCGGCGGCGCACCTGCGCGCTTTGGCGGAAGAGATGCGCCTGTCCATGGCCGAGGTTTATGAGGTCGCGACCTTCTATGCACATTTCGATGTGGTCAAAGAGGGGGAGGCCCCGCCGCCCGCGTTGACGATCCGGGTGTGCGATTCTCTCTCGTGCGAGCTTGCGGGTGCGCAGGCGCTGAAGAGCGCGCTGGAAGAGGGGCTCGACCCCGCTGAGGTGCGTGTGCTGCGCGCGCCTTGCATGGGCCGCTGCGATACGGCGCCGGTGCTTGAGCTGGGGCACAAGCACATCGATAACGCCACGCCTGAGAAGGTGAATGACGCGATCACCGCCGGTGATTTCCACGCTGAGATCCCGAACTATGAAGCCCTCGCCGCGTATCAGGCGGCAGGGGGCTATGCCGAAATCTCCGCGCTGCGGGCATCGGGCAACTGGGAAGAGGTGCAAGACAAGGTCCTGGCCTCCGGGCTGCGTGGCCTTGGCGGCGCAGGGTTCCCCAGCGGCAAGAAATGGGGCTTCGTGCGCGCCAATGAAGGGCCGCGCTACCTCGCCGTGAACGGCGACGAGGGCGAGCCCGGCACCTTCAAGGATCGTTACTATCTGGAGCGGACCCCGCACGTCTTCCTCGAAGGCATGCTGATCGCGGCGTGGGCCGTCGAAGCTGAAAAGTGCTTCATCTACATGCGCGATGAATATCCCGCCGTGCTTCACATCCTAGAAGAAGAGATCAAGGCGCTCGAGGACGCTGGCATCGCGCCCGAGGGCTATATCGACCTGCGCCGCGGGGCAGGCGCCTATATCTGTGGCGAAGAGAGCGCGATGATCGAGAGCATCGAGGGCAAGCGCGGCATACCGCGTCACCGTCCGCCTTTCGTGGCGCAGGTCGGCATCCACGGGCGCCCGACTTTGGTGCACAATGTCGAGACGCTCTACTGGGTGGCGAAGGTCTGTCGCGAGGGGCCAGAGGTCCTGAACGCGACGCAAAAGAACGGGCGCACGGGGCTTCGCAGCTATTCGATCTCGGGCCGGGTGGCGAAGCCGGGCGTTTACCTGCTGCCTGCGGGCTCTACGATCCTTGATCTGATCGACGCAGCGGGCGGCATGGCCGAGGGCCATGTTTTCAAGGCCTATCAGCCGGGCGGGCCCTCTGCCGGAATCCTGCCGGCCACCTTGAATGACGTGCCGATGGATTTCGACACGCTGCAGGCTCACGGCACTTTCATCGGCTCCGCGGCCATCGTGATCCTGAGCGATCAGGATCGCGCTCGTGACGCCGCGCTGAACATGCTGCGCTTCTTCGAGGACGAAAGCTGCGGCCAGTGCACGCCCTGCCGCGTCGGTTGCGAGAAGGCCGTGAAGCTGATGCAGGCCGAGAGCTGGGACCAACCCCTCCTCGAAGAGCTGAGCCAGACTATGGTCGACGCCAGCATCTGTGGCCTAGGTCAAGCCGCGCCGAACCCCATTCGACTGACCATGAAGCACTTTCCGGAAGAGCTCTGACATGACGGATCAAGTCACATTCACCCTCGATGGCGAAACGGTCACCGCTGACAAAGGCATGACCATTTGGGAGGTGTCGAACGGGCGTGGGCTGGTGATCCCGCATCTGTGCCACAAGCCCCAGCCCGGCTACCGCCCCGATGGTAATTGCCGCGCCTGCATGGTGGAGATCGAGGGGGAGCGCACGCTCGCCGCCTCCTGCATTCGCGAGCCCATGGAAGGCATGGTTGTGAACACGGCCACGCCGCGCGCAGAAGCCGCGCGTAAGATGGTGGTCGAGATGCTGGTGACCGATCAGCCGAAGAAAGAGGTCTCTCACGACCAATCCTCCCACCTTTGGGACATGGCCGAAGCGAATGGCGTCTCCGCCAGCCGTTTCCCCAAGCTCGAAGACGGCCGCATCCCGCTTCTCGATGACAGCCACGTGGCGATGTCGGTGAACTTGGACGCGTGCATCCAGTGCGGTCTCTGCGTCCGCGCTTGCCGCGAGGTTCAGGTGAACGACGTCATCGGCATGGCGGGCCGGGGCCACGATGCCTATCCTACCTTCGATTTTGCAGACCCCATGGGCGACAGCACCTGCGTGGCCTGTGGCGAATGCGTTCAGGCCTGCCCAACGGGCGCTTTGATGCCCTCCACCGTCGTCGACGAAAACCAGGTGGGCGACCGCGCGGACTACGACAGTGAGACCGAAAGCGTCTGCGCCTTCTGCGGCGTCGGCTGCCAGATTTCGATCAAGGTCAAAGACGGCAAGGTGAAGTATGTCGAGGGTATCAACGGCCCCGCAAACGAAGGCCGCCTCTGCGTGAAGGGCCGCTTTGGTTACGACTACATCCACCACAACCATCGCCTGACAAAGCCGCTGATCCGACGTGAAGACGCCCCCGCGAAGGGCCTCAACGTCGACCCCGGCAACCTGATGACGCATTTCCGCGAGGCGAGCTGGGAAGAAGCGCTCGATTTCGCAGCCGGTGGCCTGAAAGGTCGCGGTCGCGAGGTGGCAGGTTTTGGATCGGCCAAATGCACCAATGAAGAGGCGTACCTCTTTCAGAAGTTCATCCGCCAAGGGTTCCTCCACAACAACGTGGATCACTGCACCCGCCTGTGCCACGCGTCCTCCGTCGCGGCACTGATCGAGAACGTGGGCTCAGGCGCTGTGACCGCAACTTTCAACGAGATCGAGAATGCCGACGTCGCCATCGTAATTGGCGCGAACCCGCTGGAAAACCACCCGGTCGCGGCGACCTATTTCAAGCAATTTACCAAGCGTGGCGGCAAGCTGATCGTGATGGACCCCCGCGGCCAAGCGCTCAAGCGTTTTGCCACGCACATGCTGCAATTCCGCCCCGGCGCGGATGTCTCCATGCTGAACGCGATCATGCATGTGATCGTCGAAGAGGGCCTCTACGACCAACAGTATATCGAGGGCTACACCGAGAACTGGGAGGCCGAGAAAGCGCATCTGGCGGCGTTCTCGCCTGAGGCAATGTCCGAAACCTGTGGGATCGATCCCGAGACGCTCCGGGCCGTGGCGCGGGACTTCGCGACGTCCAAGGCCGGGATGATTTTCTGGGGTATGGGCGTGTCGCAGCACATCCACGGCACCGACAACTCCCGCTGCCTCATCTCGCTGGCGCTGATGTGCGGCCATGTGGGCCGGCCGGGCACGGGCCTGCATCCGCTGCGGGGGCAGAACAACGTGCAGGGTGCCTCCGACGCGGGTCTGATCCCGATGTTTTTGCCTGATTACCAGAGCGTTATGGACGACGGTGTCCGGTCTGCCTTCACGGACGTTTGGGAGACGGGTGATTTCTCCAACGAGAAAGGCCTAACGGTCACTGAGATCATGGACGCCGTCCATGAGGACAAGATCAAGGCGATGTAT
>JBCBFV010000036.1:0-13553 GCA_038527425.1 Pseudomonadota bacterium | reverse complement strand
GGCTTCGCCCACGATCCCGAAGAGGAGGAGGATCGCAAAGGCCACAACGCAGGCGCGCAAGCCGATGGCGCGACGCTCCTTCGGCTCCATACCCTGGGTCAACGCGACAAAGAGCGGCGCGAGGCCAATGGGATCAATGATCACGAAAAGCGTCGCAAAAGCGGTGACGTAGAAGGCCGGATCCATCAGGCGTTTTCCATCTCTTCCAAGGTCTCTAATGCCGCCATCCAGAGCGCCTCGGCGCGGGTAATGGCCTCTTCGACCTCAGCAAATTTCTTTTGCCAGACTTCACGGTCGGCGGCACGGTCTGCGTCGTAAAGTGCTGGGTCAGCGAGCTTTTCTTGCAGCTTCTCATGCATCTCCGTCAGCTTCTCGAGCCGTGCTTCAGACTTGCGTGCCTCAGATCGAGCTGCCTGCAGCGCATCCTTAGAGGGCTTGGGTGCCTTGACCTTTTTCTCTTTCGGCGCTGGCGCCTTCAGGAGGAAGCGGCGGTAATCCTCCAGATCGTCTTCATAGGGCTTTACTGTGCCCTCAGAGACAAGCCAGAGCCGGTCTGCCACGAGCCCGAGCAGATGCATGTCGTGGCTGACAAGGATCACCGCACCTTTGTAAGCAGCCAGCGCCTGCACCAGCGCTTCGCGGCTTTCCATATCGAGGTGGTTGGTGGGCTCGTCGAGGATGAGCATGTGGGGTGCATCCAGCGTCGCGAGTAGCAATGAGAGACGCGCTTTCTGGCCGCCAGAGAGACGCCGCACTTCGGTGTCGGCCTGATCTGCGCCTAGGCCAAAGCCCGCGAGGAGCGGTCTTAGCTTGCCGGGGAGCCAATCAGGCCGCAGCGCGCGCAGGTGATCGAGCGGGGTGCGATCAAGCTCAAGCTCGTCGACCTGATGCTGGGCGAAGTAGCCCACGCGGAGCTTTCCGGCCTTGGTGATGCGGCCTTTCTCGGCGGAGAGGCGGTCGCTGAGCAGCTTTGCGAGCGTGGATTTGCCCTGACCGTTCTTGCCAAGGAGCGCGATGCGGTCGTCCTGGTCGATGCGCAGGGTGAGTTTGTCGAGGACCGGGTCCCCGCCATAGCCTACGGCGGCCCCGTCGAGGTTGACGATGGGGGGGCTGAGCTCTTCGGGTTCTGGAAAGCTGAAAACGGCGCGGGCCTCGGCCTCTGGGGCGGAGATCAGTTCCATCTTTTCCAGCGCTTTGATGCGGGATTGCGCTTGTTTGGCTTTGTCCGCCTTGTACCGGAAGCGGTCGACATAGCTTTGCAGATGCGCGCGGCGGGTCTCTTGTTTCTTAGCCTCCGCGGCTTGCACGGCGCGTTTGGCCGCGCGTGCTTTGGCGAAAGCATCGAACGTGCCCTGGTAGAAGGTGAGCTGGCGATGCTCGAGATGCAGGATCGAGCCCACAGCGCGGTTCAGAAGGTTTCGGTCGTGCGAGACGATGATGACCGTGTGGGGATAGCTCTTTAGGTAGGACTCGAGCCAAAGCGCGCCTTCGAGGTCGAGGTAGTTTGTTGGTTCGTCGAGGAGTAGCAGATCAGGCTGTGAAAACAGCACGCCTGCCAGCGCCACGCGCATGCGCCAGCCGCCCGAGAAGTCGGAGCAGGGGCGGTGTTGGTCTGGCTCATCAAATCCGAGACCTTGGAGGATCGTTGCGGCGCGCGCCTCGGCAGACCAGGCGTCGATGTCGGCGAGGCGCGTTTGAATTTCTGCAATGCGCGCGGGGTCGTCTGAGGTTTCGGCCAAAAGGGCGGCGCGTTCTTCGTCAGCGGCGAGGACCGTGTCGAGGAGGCTCGTCGAGGAAGACGGTACTTCCTGCGAGACGCCGCCGATGCGAGCCCCACGTGGGAGGTGGATTTCCCCTGATTCCAGCGCAAGCTCACCACGGATGAGCCGGAAGAGCGTCGTTTTGCCCGCGCCGTTCGGCCCGACGAGCCCCACCTTGTGACCAGCCGGAATGGTGGCAGAAGCCTCTTCCAGCAGGCGGCGGCCTTCGACGGCGTAGGTGATCTCGGAGATACGCAGCATAGGCGCGCTTTACCCGGGTGATGCGCATTAGAAAAGGTCGGAGACGGCTCTGTTTCTGCGCGCGGCATGCGCCGTGCTCGAAAGGCGCCCGCCCACCGACCCGGTGTGCAGGTGCATTTGCCTTGTCGGGTTTTGATCCGGAATGTTTCGGACGGGCTTTTCAGTTGGGCAGGGCCATGGTACGGCGCGCCAAATTTACACCTGATGGAGCATATCATGGCCCTCGAACGCACCTTCTCGATCATCAAGCCCGACGCAACGAAGCGTAACCTGACTGGCAAGATCAATGCCAAGTTTGAAGAAGCGGGTCTTCGCATCGTCGCGCAGAAGCGCATTCACCTGACGAAAGCTCAGGCCGGCGTTTTCTACGAAGTGCACAAAGAGCGCCCCTTCTACGACGAACTGTGCGAGTTCATGGCGTCCGCACCGATCGTTGCGCAGGTTCTCGAGGGCGAAGGCGCCATTGCCAAGAACCGCGAAGTGATGGGTGCTACGAACCCGGCAGATGCGGCACCGGGCACGATCCGCGCTGAGTTCGCTGAGTCCGTTGGCGAGAACTCCGTGCATGGGTCCGACGCGCCTGAGACGGCTGCTGTCGAGATCGCGTACTTCTTCTCGGGCCTCGAGCTCGTCGGGTAAACCAGCCAACACCACGATTGCAGGGCCGCTCCGACTTGGGGCGGCCTTTGTCGTTTCTGGGGAAGGATGTTACGCCTCGGCCCGAGGCTCAGGCAATTTGCGGTGGCGTGAAAAAGACACCGGCAAGCAGGCTACCTGCCGCTCGCAGCTTGTGTTTCGGTCACGCGTTCAAGCGTGGATTTAGAGCGACGCCCAATCCTTGAACTGAAAGCCCTGCTTGGGCTTGTCGGATTGTTCGTTCTTCTTCTGCTCGGCCATCGGGCTCTCCATCGAGTTGCCCTCCCATGTGTTTGCCGTGCGATCTCTCCGGACCGCTAAGCGTAAGGCTAAGTACACATTGGGGCTAAAATTGGGCGTGTCAGGGGGAGAGATCTGAACAATTGCTCACAAGCCTGTCAGGGGGTGAAATAGGACGGATGTCCGCCTGCCGGGACTTAAAGTGAGAGGGTTTCCTTCTAGGGGCGAAAGTGGAGGAAATTCGATCCTGAGCACCGGATGGATGGGAAAAAGTTCCTTATTTGGCTGAGAATATTCCATATATCGGAATATCATCCTAGTCTCTGCTCAAGACGAGCAGGAGCCGGATATGCGCCATTTTCCGATATTTGTAGACACTCGAGACCAGAAGATCGTCGTCTCCGGCGCAGGCGAGTGCGCGGTTGCCAAACTTCGCCTGCTCCTGAAGACCGAAGCCCATGTTCATGTCTTTGGGGTCGATGCCCATGATGTGGTGCTGGGCTGGGCCCGTGAAGGGAAGGTCGTACTTGAGGCGCGTGACCTGGCGTTGAGCGATCTTGAAGGCGCGATCCTTCTTTACGCGGCCAATGATGAAGAGGAACGCGACCTCGCCGTGGCCACCCTCGGGAAGGCAGCGGGTGTAAAAACGCTCGTGGTCGACAACCTTGAGGCCTCTGACTTCATTACACCTGCTATCGTGGATCGTGACCCGGTGACGGTGGCCATTGGCACGGAAGGCGCGGCCCCTGTTCTCGCGCGCAAGATCAAGGCCGAGGTTGAAGAGATGCTGCCAGTCGGCACCGGTATCCTCGCGCGCATTGGTCAGAGCTTCCGGGACACGGTCGAAATCATTCCGCAGGGCCCGCGCCGCCGCGCGTTTTGGACGTCGTATTACTTCGACAAAGGTCCCAAGGCGCTGGCGAAGGGCAAGGGGGCTGTAGAAGCCGCGCTCCACTACCTCCTCGCTGACCACGTCAACGATCAAGCCGTGCAAGGGCATGTGACTTTCGTGGGGGCAGGCCCCGGCGATCCGGAGCTTCTGACGCTGAAGGCACGTAAGGCGCTGCATGAGGCGGCTGTTGTGATCCATGACGGGCTCGTGCCGCCTGCCATCCTCGAGCTGGCCCGCCGCGAGGCTCAGATCATCTCTGTCGCGAAATCGGCTTTTGGGCCTTCGTGGCGCCAGGAAGACATCAACGCGCTACTCGTGGAGCATGGGGCCGCCGATCGCGTGGTGCGTCTGAAGAGCGGGGACGGTGGCACGTTTGGTCGCCTCGATGAGGAGATCGAGGCGCTCGATGCCAATGACATCGCCTTCGATATCGTTCCGGGCGTGACCGCTGCGACGGCGGCTGCGGCGGCCATGGGCGTCAGCCTGACGCGCCGGGGGCGCAACTCTTCGATCCAATTCCTGACGGGGCGCGATCTTTCGGGGTTCGCCGAACATGATTGGCGCCGCTTAGCAGAACCAGGTGCGGTGGCCGCGATCTATATGGCCCGCGCCTCGGCCCGCTTCGTCCAAGGGCGCCTGATGATGCACGGCGCGTCTGCATCGATGCCAGTGAGCGCGGTCTTCAACGCTGCGCGCCCTGATCAGCGGATCGTCACTGCGACGCTCAACGAATTGCCGGAGCTCCTCGAGGGCACCGACCCCGCCATTCTCTTTACCGGCCTCGCCCCGCGCGCGGCCAAAGCCACCCTCCTCAAAGAGGTCAGCCATGCTTGATAACTCTCCCGATAACTTGATCGTTGAAGGCAAACTCGCCGACAACGAGCGGATGAAGAAAGCCTCGAACTACCTGCGCGGCACCATTGCAGAGGACCTGCAGGACCCGCTTACCGGTGGCTTCACGCCCGACAATTTTCAGCTGATCCGCTTCCACGGGATGTACCAGCAGGACGACCGTGACATTCGCGGCGAGCGCGCGGATCAAAAGCTCGAGCCGCTGCATAACGTGATGCTGCGCGCGCGCATGCCCGGCGGGATCATCCAGCCGTCTCAATGGCTTACGATCGAGAAGTTCGCTGAAGATCACACGATGTACGGCTCCGTGCGTCTGACCACGCGCCAGACATTTCAGTTCCACGGCGTGCTGAAGCCTCACATCAAGGACATGCACAAGGTCATCAATTCGGCCGGCATCGATTCCATCGCCACCGCCGGTGACGTGAACCGCAACGTGCTCTGCACCACGAACCCGGTGGAGAGCGAGTTGCACGCCGAGGCCTATGAGTGGTCGAAGAAGATCAGCGAACATCTCCTGCCCAACACCAAGGCCTATGCGGAGATCTGGCTCGATGGCGAAAAGGCCAAAACCACTGAAGAGCCGATCCTTGGTGAGACCTACCTGCCGCGCAAGTTCAAAACGACCGTCTCCATCCCGCCGAACAATGAAGTGGACGTGCACGCCAACGATTTGAACTTCGTGGCGATCGCCGAAGACGGCAAGCTCGTGGGCTTCAACGTGCTCGTGGGCGGCGGCCTCGCCATGACCCATGGCGACACGGCGACCTATCCGCGGAAGGCCGACGATTTCGGGTTCATCCCGCTCGAACACACGCTGGCCGTGGCCGAGCATGTCGTCAGCGTTCAGCGCGACTGGGGCAACCGGGTGAACCGCAAGAACGCCAAGACGAAGTACACGCTCGATCGCGTGGGCGTGGAAACCTTCAAGGCCGAGGTCGAAAAGCGGGCAGGGGTCACGTTTGAGCCCTCGCGCCCCTATGAGTTCACCTCGCGCGGCGATCGCTTTGGCTGGGTTGAGGGGATGGACGGGCGCCAGCACCTGACGCTCTATATCCTGTCGGGCCGCATCCTCGATTTCCCGAACCGTCCGCTCAAGACGGGCATCCGTAAGATCGCGGAGCTTCTAAAGGACGTCGACGGCGCGGATTTCCGCATGACGGCCAACCAGAACCTCGTCATCGCGGGCGTGCCTGCGGAACTGAAAGCAGAGGTCGAGAGCCTCGCACGCGAACACGCGTTGATCACCGATTTTGACACGCCGCAGCTCAAGAACTCCATGGCCTGTGTGGCGCTGCCCACGTGCCCGCTGGCCATGGCGGAGGCGGAGCGCTTCCTGCCTGACCTCGTGGTTAACGTGGAACAGATCCTCGCCAAGCACGGCATCCCGGACGATTCCATCGTGTTGCGCGTGGTGGGCTGCCCCAACGGCTGCGGTCGCGCGATGCTGGCCGAAGCCGGCCTCGTCGGCAAAGGCCCGGGCAAGTACAACCTCTACCTCGGCGGTAACGTTGTGGGCACGCGGGTGCCGAAGCTCCATCTCGAGAATAAGTCGCCTGAGGTGATCCTCGAGGAGCTCGACCGCCTCGTCGGCCTTTGGTCGAAGGAGCGTGAAGAG
Organism: Pseudomonadota bacterium; assembly: GCA_038527425.1. Classification (GTDB taxonomy): domain Bacteria; phylum Pseudomonadota; class Alphaproteobacteria; order Rhodobacterales; family Rhodobacteraceae; genus Shimia_B. The sequence continues at coordinate 7,294 of JBCBFV010000036.1, read as the reverse complement.
GGCGAATGCTTTGGCGACTACGTCATCCGCACGGGCGTCGTGGCGGAGGTCAAAGTCTCCAAAACGGACTTCCACGCATGAACTTAGAGACGAAAACTGCGCAGGAGCGCATTGCATGGGGGCTCGACCACGCGCCGGGTGCCCATGTGCTGAGCTCCTCCTTCGGCATTCAGTCGGCGGTGCTCCTGCATATGGTCACGCGGGCGGAGCCGGGCATTCCGGTGATCCTCGTCGACACGGGCTATCTCTTTCCGGAGACCTATCGCTTCATTGATGAGATGACGGAGCGGCTGGACCTTAACCTCCATGTCACGCGGACAGAGACCTCGCCCGCCTGGTTCGAAGTGCGCCACGGTCCCCTTTGGGAGCAGGGCGAAGAGGGCATCCGCGCCTACAACAAGATCGCCAAGGTCGAACCCATGAAGCGCGCACTGGCGCGGCTTGGGGCCGGGACGTGGTTCTCTGGCCTGCGCCGTGTGCAGTCCGAGAGCCGCAAGGATCGCCAGATCGTCGAAGAGAAAGACGGTCGGACCCGCATCCATCCGATCCTCGATTGGACGAACCGCGATGTGCACGCCTACCTCAAGGCCCATGATCTGCCCTACCACCCGCTTTGGGAGGAGGGATACGTCTCCGTCGGGGACACCCACACCACAAAACCGCTCGAAGCCGGCATGACCGAAGAGCAAACGCGCTTCGGCGGTCATTTCCGCGAATGCGGTCTTCATACCTGACAGGGTAAGCACATGTTTCTCAAAGAAATCCCCCAAACGATGACACCCCTGAGCGCCGAACAGATGGCCTCCATGGAGGCCCTGATGGTGGGCCTGAGCCCCATGCAGCAGGCGTGGGTATCGGGCTATATGGCCGCCGCTGCGAACGGCACCGGCGAACCTGCCGCGCCAGTTGAGGCGGCGCCTGCGACGCTGACGGTGCTCTATGGCTCCCAGACTGGCAACGCCAAGCATGTGGCCGCTGAGGTCGCTGAGGCAGCAAAAGCGCGGGGCCTCAATGCCAAGCTCGTCAACATGGCCGACTACAAGCCTAACAAGCTGAAGGACGAGACGCATCTGGCCATCGTCGTCAGCACCTACGGGGAGGGTGAGCCGCCCGAGAGCGCGCAGAAGCTCTATGATTTCCTCGCTTCCAAGAAGGCACCGAAGCTGCCCGGTACGCAGATCGCCGTCATCGGACTTGGCGATACATCCTACGAGTTCTTCTGCCAAACGGCGGTGGATTTCGAAGAGCGTCTGGTCGCGTTAGGCGCGAGTGTTAGCGTGGAGCGCGCGTTGCTCGATGTGGATTATGAAGACCATACCGAGGCGTGGATCACGTCTGCGATCGACGCGCTGGAGCCCGGTCTGAAAAGCGCGGCGGCACCGTCGAACGTTGTGCCGCTGGTGGCGCCGACAGCCAGTGCATATTCGAAGAAAAACCCGTTCGAGGCGGAAGTTCTCGGCGTTCAGAAGATCACGGGCCGCGACTCCACGAAAGACGTGCGCCATGTGGAGCTGTCGCTCGAAGGCTCTGGCCTGACGTACAAGCCGGGCGACAGCCTCGGAGTGTTCTTCCTGAATGATACCAGTGAGGTAGATGCGATCCTTGCGGCGCTCGATCTCTCCGATGAGGGGCTGCGTGAGGCGCTGATCACCGACTATGAGCTCACGCAAAGCTACCCCGGTTTCGTCACGGCCTTTGCCGCCGCGACGGGCAATGAGACGCTGAGTAAGCTCGCGGAAGACAAAGACGCCCTGCGCGCCTATCTCGAGCCGCGTCAGATCTCCGACATCATTCTGGAGCATCCCGGCAAGATCTCGGCCGACGACCTGAAAGGAGCGCTGCGCAAGATGCAGCCGCGTCTCTACTCCATCGCTTCGGCACAATCGGAAGTTGAAGAAGAGGTGCATCTGACCGTGGGCGTCGTCGCTTACGAGGCCCATGGCCGTGACCACCTCGGCGGCGCGTCAGGCTTCCTAGGTCGCCGCATGGAAGAGGGCCACAAGGTCCGCGTGTTCGTTGAAGAAAACGACGGCTTCCGCCTGCCAGCAGGCGACGCCCCGACCATCATGGTAGGCCCCGGCACCGGCATCGCCCCGTTCCGCGCCTTCCTGCAGGAGCGTGACGCCGCCGAGGCCGAAGGTGACAACTGGCTCTTTTTCGGCAACCCGCATTTCACGCAGGACTTCCTCTACCAGACAGAGCTTCTGGCGTGGAAAAAGGACGGCCTTCTGAACAAGCTCGACGTCGCATTCTCCCGCGATCAGGCCGAGAAGGTCTACGTCCAGGACCGTCTGCGCGAGAAGGGCGCCGAAGTCTGGGAATGGCTGGAGCGTGGCGCGCATCTCTACATCTGTGGTGATGGCGCGCGCATGGCAAAGGACGTGGAAGCAGCACTGGTCGACATCGTGACGGAGCACGGCGGCAAGGATGCGAGCTATATTGCGGAGCTGCGCGACGCAGGCCGCTTCCAGCGCGACGTCTACTGAGCCAGCAGGATCTGCTTCCAGACGGCGGTCTCATCAATCACGACCCACTCGCGGCGTAGGCGGGGTTCCTCGACACCGAGGGCCCCGAACTCCGCATGGGAAAGGCCCATGACGAAGACTTCCGCGCCCGTGGGGCGACCAAACATGCCCCAGCCTTCGTGGCGGCCGTGAAGGCTCCACCTCAGCGCGGCGCGCGGGGGCATGGCGGGATCATCGCGCCCGATGACGTGGTCGATGCGAAACTCTGCGCCTGGGAAACTGGCGCGTAGCCCGAGCCAAAAGCGGTCCGCCGCCTCGCGCCCGATTGCCTCTTCGCCGCCGGGTAGCGACAAGTGAACGGCGCGGTCGTAGGTCTCTGAGATTACGGACAAATCCCGGCCCATGATACGGGTGAGCCCGTCCGCATAGCGCGTGCCCCACGCGTTGTCGTTGCCGTGCCCACGGTAGGGGCCTTGGACGTCATTTGCAGGCGTGTATGGCCGCACGCATTTGTCCGGCCCGCCTTCCTGATCGATTAGCTGCTGCGCATAGGCCTCGGGCGTGAGGCCCAGCTGGCGCGCGATGGCGCCTTGGTCGCGGGCGAGCCATTCGTCGTCGATGACGATCCCGTCCACGTGGCATTCCGCGATGATGCGATACGTCAACTGCTTGCCCGTGGGCTTGCCATAGGCGCCCTCGGCGCTGTGGGTGGCGGTGCAGATCAGACGATGGGACGAGAGCGCTGTGTCTTGGTCGGTCTCGCACCAGATCACATCCTCCCCGTAAAGCTGGCGATTGGGGAATTCGTGCAACGTGGCCATGGTCGCCGCCATGATCCCCTCGTTGCCTACCACGACGGATGCGGGTGAGCGCACGACGATCTTCGGCGCATAATAGCGCTCGAGCGTGGAGATCCCCCGATCCTCCCAAATCTCCTTCGTGACGCCGAGGATATAGGAGGGGATATCGGGGTAGGTCATGGGGTGCCTTGCTAGTTTGCGGCACCGTACCCCGCGCGGCGCCCGAAGACAGCCCCAGAAGTGAGGCCGGAGCCCCCCGGATAGCCGCCGTAGAACACGCCGCCCACAAGCTCTCCACAGGCATGGAGGCCGTCGATCGCGCTGCCGTCTTCGCGGAGCACCGAGCCCGCGTCATCAACCTCAAGCCCGCCGTAGGTGAAGGTGATGCCGCCCGTGACCGGGTAGGCGCGGTAGGGGGCTGTGTCGAACTTTTGTGCCCAGTTGGATTTCGCGAGCGCGAGCCCCTCGGTGCCCTTGCCATCCAGCGAGGTCGGATCGAAGTCCACGTCGTCCATCACCGCCGCGTTGTAGGCGTTCAACGTCGCTAGAGCGGCCTCTGCATCGACGCCTTCCAGCTTGGTCACCAGCTCCTCCAGCGTCTCCGCCTCAACGTAGCTCGCGTCATGGAAATGGTACTCGCCGTAGAGCAGGTCCATCACCTTGGCGTCGAAGATCTGCCAGGCGAAATGCTGGGGCTGTTCCAACACCGCGCGGCCGAACTGTGCATAGGTGTAGTTGCGGAAGTTGATACCCTCATCGACGAAGCGGTCGCCGTTGGCGTTGAGCATGACGCCCAGAAAGTAACAGATTTTGCGGTAGTTTTTGCGCTCCCCCGGCGGGATATCGAGGTTGCCGTAGTTCTTCATGTGAAGGTCCATGGGCGTGGCGTGGCAGCCGTTGTAGCGCCCGTGTGCCTTGGCGCCCATGCGGTAGGCCATCTTGAGGCCATCGCCCGTGTTCATCGGCGTCCCGCGCACCTTGGCCACGGCCCAGTCGGGTCCAAACTCAGCCACGCGCATCTCGTCGGAGGCTTCAAAGCCGCCGCAGGCCAGCACGACCGCATCGGCGGCAATCTCTTCATCTCCCACGCGCACGCCAGTGACGCGGTCGCTTTCGGTCACTAGCCCGGTGACACCCGCCTCATATCGGATCTTGCCGCCGAGCTTTTCAAAGGCAGCGAGCTCCATGTCGAAGAGGCCCACGCCCTCGTTGTTGGACGCGAGCGTCAGACCGCCCCAGAAGATGATCTTGCCGTCTTTCTCGAAGGACTGGCGGGACCAGATGGGCTCATAGGTAACGCCCTTGGAGGCGAGCCAGCGCACCGCCTCATAGCTTTCGCCCACGAGGATGCCTTGCTCCCGGCTGAGCGGCAGTCCCTCGTTGAAACCCAAGAGGTCGTCGGAGAACTTTTGCTTTGTGTAGCTGCCGAAATCTGTGCGGGGCAGGCGGTCGTCATCTGGGTCGGAGAGGAGGGGGATCAGCTCGTCTGTGCCGTCATAGGCAAAGCGCATGGCGCCTGCGGTGTATTTGGTGTTGCCGCCCGCGAGCTCCGGCCCCGCTTTTTCCAGCATCAGCACCTCAGCACCCTTTTCGAGCGCAGCAATACCTGCAGCCATGGCTGCGTTCCCTGATCCGACGATGACGACTTTTTTCATGGCTGATTCCTTCGGCTGGACGTTTTGTATCCAGGCGGATACAAAAAGGAAAGGAGGCCAAAAATGGCTCAACAAGCATCGGGCGAACTTGCCTATGCCGCACTACTGACAGCGATCCGCGCAGGCGACTACGCACCGGGCGACCGGCTGCGGGAGGAGGACGTGGGCGAACGGCTCAAGCTTTCGCGCACGCCGGTGCGTGAGGCGCTACGTCGGTTGGAGGCGGAAGGCATCGTGGAGCATCGCCCGCGCCAGGGCGCCACGATCCGGCAGCTTGGGCACGCGGAGGTCGTCGAGCTCTACGAGATGCGCGCTGTCCTCGAGCGTACAGCCGCAGAGATGGCAGCGAAGCACGGCTCCGCAGCTGAGTTTGATACGCTGGAAGCTCTGAACACGCAGATTGCTGAAGAACGCGAGAACCCCGCGCGGGCCGCCGCGATCAATCAGGACTTCCACCGGGGCCTCTACCTCGCCTGCCGGAACAGGTTCCTCCTCGACGCGGCACGGGCCTTGAACAATTCCTTGCTGCTCTTGGGCCCCACGACCTTCTCCGATGCCGCGCGCATCGATGTGGTCACGGCGGAGCATGCCGCCATCATCGCCGCCCTCCGAGCCGGGGATGTGGAGGCAGCCGGACAGCAGGCTGAGGCGCATCTGAATACGTCGCTGCGGGTCCGGCTGGGGGCGCTTAGCTCATGATCCACGTGCTCATGACCTTCGCCATTGCTGGGCTCGGTGTGGGGACGTTCTTCCTTTTGAACCTGCCGCTTCCGTGGCTCCTTGGACCCATCTTCGCGTGTCTTGCGGCAGCGCTGATCGGGGTGCCTCTCAAGGGCATCAAGCTTTTGAATGAGAGCATGCGCACGGTGCTTGGCGTGGCTGTGGGCGCGACACTGACGCCCGCGGTGATCGTGACACTGCCCGCCATGTGGCCAACGCTGTTGCTCGTGCCGGTGATGGTGGCGGCCATCGGTTTCACCGGCGTGCCGTACTTCCGGCGGATCTGGGGATTTGATTTCCCAACGGCGTATTATTCAACGATGCCAGGCGGTTTGCAGGATATGCTGATCTTTGGCGAAGAGGCGGGCGGCAATATCCGCACCCTGTCGCTTGTCCATGCGACACGCGTCTCGGTGATCGTCGTGGCGCTGCCTTTTCTGTTGCAGGGCATCTGGGATGCGGACCTCTCCAATCCGCCCGGCAAGCCTGCGAGCACCATCCCGTGGGATCAGCTGCTGCTCATGGTCGCCTGCGCCATCATCGGTTGGCGCGGGGCAAAGTGGCTCGGGATGTTCGGCGCCTCGATCCTCGGTCCGCTCCTCCTGACGGCGGTAGTGACCATGGCGGGCTTCATCGAGAACCGCCCCCCGGCGGAGGCGATCTGGGCCGCGCAGTTCTTTATCGGCATGACCATCGGCGCCAAATACGCGGGCGTCACTATGCAGGAGGTGAAACGCGACCTCGCCGCTGGTTTCGGCTTCTGCGTGATCCTCATCATCCTGACGATCATCTTCGTCGAGGGGATCTACATGGCAGGCCTTGCACCCGGTCAGGAAGTGCTTCTGGCTTTCGCACCCGGTGGCCAGGCCGAGCTTACCGTTCTCGCACTGATCGTCGGGGCGGATATGGCCTTCGTCGTGGCCCACCATATTCTGCGGATTTTCACGGTGATCCTAGGCGCTCCAATCGCGGTGCGCCTGTTTGATCGCGGCTCCTAGAGCACGCCTCGGTCCTTGAGCGTGGAAGCCAGCGCCTCGGGCCCCGTGAAGTGGATCGCGTCCATCCCAGCCGCCCGCGCGCCCGCCACGTTTTGCAGCCCGTCATCGATGAAGATGCACTCCCCGGCGGCGACGCCCGCGCGCTCGCATAGGAGGTCAAAGATCGCGAGCGACGGCTTCACCATGCGCACCTCGCCCGAGACGATGAGCGTATCGAACGCGTCTGCCAGCTCCGGATGCGCTTTGACGCCTTCGGGCCAGGTCTCTGCCGACCAGTTGGTGATGGCATGGACCGGGTGACCCTTAGCTTTCAGCGTGCGCAGGATGTCCCAGGTACCTTCGATCTTGGCGTAGACCGACTTGGTGTAGCGGTCGATGTATTGCGGCAGGAGAGCTGCGTCCGCAGGATCCTCCACAAGCTCGGCCATCTGCGCGAAGGTCGCGCCCGCATCACCAGCTACATTCAGGCGATCAAAGTCGACGCGCTTCAGGAAGGCCTCGCACGCAGCACGGCTCTCAAAAGCGTCCTCGAAAGAAAGTACCGGGTCCCACTCGATCAGAACGCTGCCAATGTCGAATACGATGTGCTTCATGAAATGCTCCTGCCTGATGCGCGCAAGATGCGCAGCTTCCGGGGCGGGAGTGAAGCGGTGATC
>JBCBFV010000035.1:0-13686 GCA_038527425.1 Pseudomonadota bacterium | reverse complement strand
CCATCCGCTATGGCTTTGGGTTGCGCTGGGCTCAGATGGGGCTTTTTGAGACCTACCGGATCGCAGGCGGCGAGGCGGGCATGAAGCACTTCATCGCTCAATTCGGGCCGGCGCTGGCCTGGCCGTGGACAAAGCTAATGGATGTGCCGGAGCTCACCGATGAGCTGATCGACATGATTGCCTCGCAGTCGGACGCACAATCTGGCGCGCATTCGATCCGGGAACTGGAGCAGATCCGCGATGAGAACCTTGTGTCGATGATGCGGGCGCTGAAGGCGCGGCGCTGGGGCGCGGGTAAGTTGATTGCCGATCATGAGGCGTCTTTTCCGGAGGCGGAGCAGGGCGAGGGGCTGAGCGAGACCGTGCGCCGGACGGTGCCTCTCGATTGGGTCGACTACAACGGGCACATGAACGAAGCGCGGTATTTGCAGGCCTTTGGCGATGCCACGGACCGCTTCATGGAGATGATCGGATGTGACGCAGCCTATATCGCCTCAGGCGGGTCGTATTTCACAGCCGAGACCCATATACGCCATCTGGGCGAAGTGAATATTGGCAGTGAAATCAGCATCCTGACGCAGGTTCTTGAGGGCGCGGGCAAGAAGATGCACCTCTTCCACTCGATGTATGTGGGCGATGAGGTTGTGGCCACGGGCGAGCATATGATGATCCATGTGAGCCTTGAGACGCGCCGCGCGTCGCCGCCCTCAGATGCCATTGCCGAGACGCTGGAAGACTATGCGGCTTCGCATGCCAAGCTGCCCCGTCCCGAAGGCGCTGGCCGCGCAGTTGGCGTCCGGTGAAGCGCGCGCTGATCACTGCCGGGGCCTCAGGCATCGGGCTCGCCATGGGGCGCGCCTTTGACGAGGCGGGCTATGAGGTCTGGGCCACGGATGTGGATGCCGCTGCGCTTGCTGCCTGCCCGGACGGCTGGGTGACGCACCAGATCGACGTCACCGATGAGGCCGCCATGGGGCGCGTGATCGGGGAGGCGGGCCCGCTTGATGCGCTCTGCGCCAATGCCGGCATCGCGGGGCCCACGGCAGCGTTGGACGAGATCGAGCTTGAGGCGTGGCGCGGCTGTGTCGGTGTGAACCTCGAGGGCGCGTTTTTGGCAGTCAAACACGCGGCGCCTGCGATGAAACAGGCCGGGCGCGGGTCGGTCATCTTCACGAGCTCCACAGCAGGGCAATACGGCTATCCCTTCCGCGCGCCTTATGCGGCGGCGAAGTGGGCGGTTATCGGCCTGATGAAGACGGCAGCTATGGAGCTCGGGCCGCACGGTATCCGCGCCAATGCGATCTGCCCCGGTGCGGTTGAAGGCCCGCGGATGGAGGGGGTCATGGCCCGTGAAGCGGCCGCCAAGGGGATGACGCGCGACGATATCTATGCAGGCTATGCCTCTGGCACCTCTATGAAATCCCTGGTCACGGCGGAAGACATCGCGGCCATGGCGGTGTTTTTGGCGTCGGATGCGGCGCGCCTCGTCTCAGGGCAGGTGATCGCCGTGGATGGGCATACAGTGAACCCGGATCCGCAGGTTTAGACCGCGCGGCGCAGGTCTGCGACGAAGGCCGGAAAATCGCGGCTGCCGATCTCAGCTTCGCGCACGAGGCGGTCGAAATGGTCGGTGATCAGATCCACACGCTCGTTGTCGCGGAACGCCAGGTAGTTGGAGCCAAGGTAGAGCACCGCGAGGAGCGGGCCGAAAATCGTGACAGGGGCAGAGAATATCTTGCGCGCATCAAAGAGGTGCAGCCTGAGGCGCGGGTAGAGCTGATCGTGAAGCTCTTCCAGCCGGTCAAGCTGGCCCGCGCGAAGCTCCCGCGGGACCTCGCGGTAGTAGCCCTCGCCCCGCGCAAAGGCGTTGAGATCATGGACAGGCATCGCAATCTCGTAATCCGACCGCGCTTCCCGCATCCAGTTCAGCCGGTCTTCACTGGCGCCTACGGCCTGATCCGTCGTGCGTCCGAGGGAGGGCTCGTATTCCCAACGCAGCATTTCGGTCGATTTCAGCATGTCCGGCAGGCCTGCTGGCACGTGACGGATTTTGTAGCCCTCCGCTTCGCGATGCCAGGCGAAGATCGCCTCATCCACGAGCGCGCGCGGGGCCTTCGTGATGGTGAGCGCGGCTGCGAGAAGGTCGCTCGCTTGTTCGGGGCTCTCTGCGAGGCCCAGCAGCCAATCCGCGCTGACGCCCAGAGCTGACGCACATTCCGCCACAAGTTGCGCGTTGGGCAACCGGGGCCCGGTATCGCGCAAAAGCTGCGAGATCGTGGAACGGTCGACACCCGCCGCCCGCGCCAGAGCGCTTTGATTGCTGTCAGCGGCATCGATCGCGACGGCGAGACGTTGTCGGAACGTGGCGGCGCGGCTGCGTTTGTCGATAGGAGTAATCATTGGTGAAATAAATCACATATGACGGATTTTGTGAACTGTTTGCTTAATTGTGAGCAGCGTGTTTGCCGACGATGGTCACCTCATGGAATCCGCAACCAGAACATGGGTGAAAGCAGGCCTTTGGGCGCTGATCGGGCTGCTGGTGATGGCCGTGGTTGGCTTTGTCGCCACGGGCTCATTGGTGACCGGGGGCGCGATGGCTGTCGTGAATACGGCAGTGGGGCTCGTCACTTACGTCATTTACGAACGGATTTGGGCCCGGATCAGCTGGGGGCGCCATGCGGGTTGAAGCTCCGACGCTTGCGCTGATTGCGGCCTGCTACGCGGGGATTGCGTTGGCGTTCATGGCGCCGCTTTGGCTCGCTGTGCCCGCGCTTGGGGTGCTGATTGCGCTTCATGCGTCGCTGCAACACGAGGCCATTCACGGTCATCCCACGAAATCCCCGTGGATCAACGCTTTGCTGGTTTGGCCGCCGCTGACGCTGATGATCCCTTACCTACGCTTCTACGACACGCATCTCGCGCACCACCGCGATGCGCGGCTGACGGACCCCTTTGATGATCCGGAGAGCAATTTCCTCGATGCGGCTGAGTTTGAGCGTCTGCCGGGCGTGGCGCAGGCGGCGCTCAGGGCGAATAACACGCTGCTCGGGCGGCTCGTGCTTGGGCCGGTGATCGGGCAGGTGATGTTCATGATCTGCGACGCACGGCAGTTTTCGGGGCGCGTAGCGCTCGGGTGGCTACTGCATCTGCCGGCGGTGGCTTTGGTCCTGTGGGTGGTTCAGCTTGCCGGGATGCCGCTCTGGGCCTACGCGATCGCGGCTTATCTCAGCCTCTCCATTCTCAAGATCCGCACCTTTTGCGAGCACCAGGCGCACGAGCAATGCGCGGGCCGCAGCGTGATTATCGAGGATCGCGGGCCGCTCGCACTCATCTTTTTGAACAATAATCTGCATGTCGTGCACCACCTGCACCCGAACGTCCCGTGGTACGACCTGCCCGCTCAGTTCCGCGCGGGACGGGCCAAGTATCTGAAGATGAACGGGGAATACCGGTTCTCCAGCTACGCGGAGGTCTTCCGGCGCTACTTTATGAGCGCCAAGGACCCGGTGGCGCACCCGCTCTGGCGCCGCTGAGCGTCTGCCGCTAAGGCGGGGGCATGTGGATCGCCGTCACCATCTTTGCAGCCTTCATTCAGTCGCTGCGCTACGTGTTTCAAAAGAAACTGCGCACCGGCGCGCTTGGGACGGCAGCAGCCACGCTTTCGCGCTTCTTTTTCGCTTGGCCGATGATGCTGGCGCTGGCGCTGATCTACGGCGCGCTGCGCGATTTCGATATGCCGGGCCTCAATGCGGAGTTCTGGGCCTACGGCCTCGCTGGAGCTATGGGGCAGATCGCAGGCACGCTCTGCACTGTGGCGCTTTTCCAGCATCGAAACTTCGCCGTGGGCGCAACGTTTAAACAGACAGAAGTCATCCAGACGGTCTTTCTTGGCCTGATCCTCCTCGGGGAGGGGGTGGGCCCCTGGGCGTTCGTTGCAGTGCTGATCGGGGTTGTCGGCGTCATCGCGCTCTCCGAGAGCCCGGAGTTGGAGGGCGATTTCCGCGCCCGTGTCTTTAACCGCGCAACGGCGCTGGGGCTGGGATCGGGGCTTCTCTTCGGCTTGGCCTCCGTGGGCTACCGCGGGGCCGCGCTGGCGATGGAGGGGGGCGATGTCTTCTTGCGTTCGCTCTTCGGGCTCGCGCTTTTGACGTTGGTGCAGACGATCGTGCTGCTCATCTGGCTGCGTGCGCGGGAGCCGGGGCAAATCACGGCGATGCTGCGCGAATGGCGGGTGGTGAGCCTCGTGGCGCTCACCTCCATGGCCGGATCGCTCAGCTGGTTCACTGCGTTCGGATTGCAAAAAGCTGCTCTCGTGAAGGCCGTGGGCCAGACCGAGCTGATCTTTTCTTTCCTTTTCTCGACATTCCTCTTCGGAGAGAGGTCAACGCCGCGGGAGCTCTTCGGGATCGCGCTTCTCGCGCTATCCGTCGTATTTCTGATCCTGACCGCGTAGGCGGAGGAAGAGGCTCTCTTCATCATCGTTGCGGAAAAAGGGCACCGAGGCGGGCGCTTTATAGGGATCGGCGGCCGCAAGCTCGGCCAGCACAACTTCGGTGATGAACGGCAGATCGAGCGACCGGGCCTCGGCCAGCGGCACCCATTGCAGATGCGAAAGCTCGTCAGAGGCGGCGGAGAAATCATCTGGGTCGCCATGCACTGCCTCAACGGGTGCGAGGAAAAAGCGCGCGTCAAAGCGGCGGGGGCGTCCGGGCGGGGTTATCGCGCGGAAGACGAAACGCAGCTGCGAGGCATCAGGCATAAGGCCGCGCGCGGCGAACCCTTCCCACCCCGGGACGGCGGACCACGGGCCGGGCACACCGAGGGCCAGGCCGGTTTCTTCCCAAAGCTCCCGGATTGCTGCGGCGCTGAGCGCGTGGGTCAGATCAAGACTGTCTTCGCGCAGCCGCGCGTCGCAGGGGGAGGCGGCATGGAGCGGTACGTCCGCGTCCGCTGCATCAACCGCGCCGCCGGGAAAGACGAATTTTGACGGCATGAACGCGGCTTTCGCGCCACGCTGTCCCATCAATACGTGTCGTGCCCCCTCGATCTGCCGCACCAGAATGATGGTGGCGGCGTCTCTGATCGGCACATCACTCATGGCCGAAACCGTACATCCGGCGCGACCATTGGAAGGCGATCAAGAGCCCCTTCAGCCGCGGCAGCAGGTAGAGGGACAGACCCACACAGCCCACCGCAAATATCGTGAAGAGCACCATCGGATCGGGTCGGTACTGCACAAAGACAATGTGCAGCAGGGGCGCCATCAAGTGACCAACCACCAGCATCGTCAGCCACGGGGGGCCGTCATCCGCACGCTGGTGGTGCAGCTCCTGCCCACATTCCGAGCAGGTGTGGTTCACGGTGAGATAGCCCTCGAAAATCTTGCCCTTACCGCAGTTAGGGCAGCGACGCGTGAAGCCGCGTAGGAGAGCTGGTTTGAGCGGGCGTTCGATCAGTGTGGTGGCCATGATCCGGACTTAAGCCTGAGGGTCGGACGATAAAAGTGAATTTTTCTGCGACGGAAAGACGCCACCCCCCCGTTTAGGTCATGTCAACGCGGAGTTCAGACCGCTGAAGACACCTCGTAACTCAGGATCACAGGAACCTAGAAATGAACAAGACAATCATCCTCAGCGCTCTCGCAGTGGCGCTTTCCATCACCGCCGTGACCGCAGACGCCCGTGGCGGCGATCGCGGTGGCGAGCGTCCGGAATTTTCGACGCTCGATGCCGACGGCAACGGGGAAGTGACGCAAGCTGAGATGCTGGCCTTCGCACAGACGCGCTTTGATGAGGCTGACACGAATGGCGATGGCTCGCTGTCCGTGGAAGAGATGATCGCCGCGCGTTCGGCAGATGCCTCGGACCGCATGGAGCGCCGCATCAACCGGATGCTTGAGCGCGCTGATGCCAACGACAACGGCACGCTCGAGTTTGACGAGATGCGTCAAAACAGCGACCGCGCCGCGGCCCGCTTCGAACGCCTCGACACCGATGGCTCCGGCGGCATCTCCGAGGCGGAGATGGAAGCAGCCAAGGAGGCCCGCGGCGGCCGCAAAGGCAAAGGCGGCGGTGACCGCGATAGCAACACCGACGAAGGCTAAGACCGTGGACGGGCCTGGTGCGACGCGCTAGGCCCGTACTGACCCGGCTTGGACGGGGACGGAGAGATGGCGCTGGATGCAATGTCGGACGTGAGCGATGAGGCCCTTTTGGTGCTTTACGCCAATGGCGACGCTGCGGCTGCGCGCTCTCTCACTGTGCGGTTGGCACCGCGTGTGCTGGCCCATGCGTACCGGATGCTGAACGATCGCGCGGAGGCCGAGGACGTCACGCAAGAAGCGTTGATGCGCCTTTGGAAGATCGCGCCTGAATGGCGTCAGGGTGAGGCCAAGGTCACCACCTGGCTCTACCGAGTGACGGCGAACCTATGCACCGACCGGCTGCGCAAGGTCCGCATGAAAGACATCGATGATGTGCCTGAGATGGCCGATGGGGCGCCGTCCGCTGATGAGGGGCTCATCGAGAAAGCACGAGCCGAAGCGCTCAACGGCGCTTTGGGCGATCTTCCGGATCGCCAACGGCAGGCAGTGGTGCTGCGCCACATTGAAGGCCTGCAAAACCCCGAGATCGCTGAGATCATGGACATCTCAGTGGAAGCGGTGGAAAGTTTGACAGCGCGCGGAAAGCGGGCCTTGGCGGCAGCCCTGGGCAAGCGACGCGCAGAACTAGGATTTTACGATGGCTGATCCTCGCAAATCTGAGCTGACAGAAGCAGAGCTTGATCGGCTCTTTGAGGCCTCAGACGCTGAGGCGCCGTTGCCGTCAGGTGATCTGATGGCGCGGATCATGACCGACGCGGAGGCGGTTCAGGCGCAGGCAATGGCGCCCGTGCCCGCTGCCGCCCCACAATCGCGCGGGCTCTTTGCCGGGCTGGGCGAGGCGTTGGGCGGCTGGGCTGGTTTGTCCGGGCTTGGCGCGGCAGTGGCCACTGGCCTCGTCATCGGGATTTTCCCACCAGATCAATTGGCGAGCTATGCGGCGGCCCTCACCGGCGCCGAGGTCAGCTTGTCTGATTACGTGCCCGGCGACATGGCACTGAGCACGGTGGCGTCCGATGGCTGAGGCACGCAGCATGGGCCGCGGCGCCCGCATTCTTCTTTACGTCTCGTTGCTCGTGAATTTGCTCGTGATCGGGCTTGTGGCGGGGACGCTGCTCACAGGTGGGCCGAAGGGCTCTGATCGTCGCCCGGCGGCGGCGGGGGAGACGGGGCTTGGCCCCCTTGTTCGGGCTTTGGAGCCGCAGGACCGTCAAGAGCTCGGCCTCAAGATGCGCCGAATGCTCCGGAACGAGCGGCTCTCGCGCGGCGAACAGCGCGCGCTGATGGCCGAGATCCAGGCGGCGCTGACAACTGTCCCCTATGATGCCGAAGCGCTCGATGAACGTCTCGACCGGCAGGTGGAGGAAGTTCAGTACCGGCTGACCTTGGCGCGTTCGATCTTCATTCAGCACATATCCGAGATGACGGATGAAGAACGCGCGGCCTTTGCCGAGCGTCTTCAGGAAGTGCTGGATCGGCCGCGTGGTCCGCGGTCGGGCAATGGTCCGAAAAGTGGTGACTGATTAGGCGGCTGATTGGCTGACGCGCACCATGTCGCGACCGCCTTCCTTGGCCGCATAGAGGGCATGGTCAGCTTCTTCGAGGAGCGCTTCGATGCTCACGCGCCGAGGTGGTTCATCGTCCTCACCACGCTTGCCCCCCAGGGCGAGACCTACCGACACAGACGCTGACACGCCTCCGGCCACTTTGGTCTTCGAGAACGGTGTAGCGCGGGTCAGTTGGCACAGACGCGCGGCCGCTGATGCGGCCTGATCGAGCGTTGTGTCTGGCATGGCCACCAGGAACTCCTCCCCCCCGATGCGCGACACCAGATCGACAGAGCGCAGGTTCGACCGAAGGCGTTTGGCAAATTCGACCAACACATCATCGCCCACAGCGTGGCCGTAGTTGTCATTGATGCGTTTGAAGAAATCGAGGTCGAGCAGCATCACGGCGAAGCACCGACCTGAGCGGCGGGATGCAAGGGACATCTTCTCCAGATAGGGGATCGCGTAGCGCCGGTTGTAGAGCCCGGTCAGCGGGTCGGTCATGGCGGCTTCGAGCCCCACTTCGACAGACCGCCGAAGCGCCTTTTCCTGAGCGCGGCGCCGGAGCAGTCGACGTAAACGCTCACCGGCCTCATGGGGCTCGAAACCTGCGGTCATGACATCGCCGGCGCCCGTGTCGAGCGCGGTGATCGCCATGTTAGCACTGTCTGACGGGGCCACAGCTAGGATCGCGGTGTGGCGCGTCTCAGGTCGCGCGCGGAGCGAGGATACGAAGTCGAGGCGCTGCTGCGCGGTGCGTCCGCTGATGCCCACAAGAAGCGCGTCATAGCACTTATCGCTGCGGCCTTCGCCCACGAGATCCGTAGGCGCCAGGACATCGGCCTTGTGGGGCAATACGCTCTCCAACTTCTCTTTCCACAGCAGACCCTCTTTCGGGGTCTGGGCCACGAGGCCGATTTTGGCGGCGGCGGCAAACTCCTGCGCGGCCTCCGCAAAGCCCAGCGCGGCGGATGTATCGCTGCGCAACTGCAGCTCTTCTTGAGCCGTGCGCGCCCTTAGCAGGTTCCGGATACGGGCCAGCAGGGTTCGATCCTCGTAGGGACGGGTGATGACATCAGCGAGCCCGGCCTTCAGCGCCTCGGCGCGTTTGTCGTCGACCCCTTCAGGGAGGAGCGCGATGACCGGGATCGCTTGCTTGGCCAAGCGGGTCTGAAGCTGAATCGCGCCGCCTTTTCCAAGCTCGAATTCGCACAAGACTACATCCGGTGGTGCTTTCTCGATCTCCTCGACCGCCTCAGCGATCGTCGCCGCGTGGAACACAGTGAAATATGCCGCGGCCAACTTGACCTTCAGCACAATTCGCGTGGTAACCACTGGATCGACAATAAGTACGCGTCCGGTCATCTGGCGGCCTTACAACATTTACCTTTAGGGTAGCTTTGGGGCGGAAAGATTAACAAACCCTTTCCAAGTTGAGGCGAAACGTCGTCATGCGCGAGAAATTGTTGTGGTCGGCGGAATTCGTCCTACGGGACCACCGAAAGAGAGGCACGATGAAGCAGGATAGGGCAGAAACCATGGCTCTGGCCGCACTGGGATGGCTGGCCGGAAATGACGAGCTGATGCCCGTTTTTATGGGCTCTACGGGGGCTACACTCGATGATTTGCGCGAGCGTGCGGGGGAGGCTGACTTCCTTGCCTCGGTGCTCGACTTCATTTTGATGGATGATGCTTGGGTGGTGGCGCTTTGCGACGCGCAAACGTGGCGCTACGAGGATTTAGCAGCAGCACGGGCGGCTTTGCCGGGTGGTGCTCAGGTTAACTGGACCTAATCGATGGTAAACGGAATTCTTTTCGACAAAGACGGAACTTTATTCGACTTTGAAGCGACTTGGGGCACTTGGGCTGGCGAGGTTCTCCAGGAATTGGGTGCGCAAGACCCGGCCTTGACCCACACTTTGGCCGGGGCTTTGGGTTACGACCTCGCCAATCAGCGCTTCTTTCCAACGAGCTCGGTCATTGCGGGCACGGTAGAAGAACAAGCCATGTCTATTGCGCCCATCCTTGGTCGCGATGTTGATGAGGTGACGAGCGAGCTCAATGCAATGGCGGCTGCTGTTCGGCAGGTCGAGGTGACGCCGCTTGCACCGCTCCTCTCTTCTTTTCGCAAACAGGACATCAAACTCGGGGTCGCGACGAACGACGCCGAAAGCTCGGCGCGCAGCCACCTGCGCAGTGTAGGCATCACTGCCGCTTTCGATTTCATCGCCGGTTACGACAGCGGCTTTGGGGGCAAACCCGCGCCGGGTCAGTTGATCGCCTTCGCCGAGGCGACGGGGCTGGCGCCGGAAACGGTGGCGATGGTGGGGGACAGTACCCATGATCTTCATGCCGCGCGGGCTGCGGGCATGGTGGCTGTGGGCGTTCTGACCGGCCCGGCAGATGAGGCAGCACTGGCGCCTTACGCAGATGTCGTCCTACCGTCGATCGCTGACCTCCCGGGATGGATTGCGACCTAGGGCAGCAATAAACGACAGGAATCGTCGCCTCTGGGCAGGTGTTGCGCGGGCCACGGGGTGCAGTCTGAGGGCCGTAGGAGAGACACAATGCCCGAAGATTCCGCCCCCCCGAAAAGACGCCGCTCTGGCGGCCGCGCTGGCAACACCCGCGGACGTGGCCCCGCGATCAGCCAGATGCCCTGGCGCATGGTGGAGAACACCGATCGTCCGACGGAACCGCTGACCGACGAAGGGGTCGCGGCGATCCACGAAGGCGCCATGCGCATTCTAGAAGAGATCGGGATCGAGTTTCTGAATACCGAGGGGCTCGAAATCCTGCGCAAGGCGGGTTGCACCATTGAGGGGCAAAACGTCCGCATGGGCCGCGATTTCGTGATGGAGATGGTGGGTAAATGCCCGTCGTCCTTCAAGGTCATGCCGCGCAACCCCGACCGTGAGATCACGGTGGGCGGAAACACGATCCTTTTCGGCAACGTCTCCTCGCCTCCGAATTACTGGGATCTGGAGACCGGCAAAGTACCGGGCACGCGCGAGCAGTGTCAGAACCTTCTCAAGCTCACGCAATACTTCAACTGCATCCACTTTGCTGGCGGATATCCGGTGGAACCTGTCGATATCCATGCAAGTGTGCGCCATCTGGACGTGCTCTACGACAAGCTGACGCTCACTGATAAGGTCATGCACGCCTATTCGCTCGGCAAAGAGCGAGTTGAGGATGTCATGGAGATGGTACGCATCGCAGGTGGCATGACGCGCGAGGAATTCGAAGCGCGCCCGCATATGTACACCAACATCAACTCGACCTCGCCGCTCAAGCATGACGAGCCGATGATTGATGGCTGTCTGCGCCTTGCACGGGCGGGGCAGGCGCTGGTGATTACGCCGTTTACCCTCGCGGGCGCCATGGCGCCGGTGACGATGGCTGGTGCGGTAGCGCAATCCATCGCCGAGGCGCTCGCGGCAATCGCGCTCTTCCAATACGACAGCCCCGGCACACCCTGCGTGATCGGCACCTTCACCTCGAACGTGGATATGAAGAGCGGTGCGCCCGCGTTTGGCACGCCCGAATACATGCGCGCGACTCAGATGACCGGCCAGATGGGGCGCTTCTACGGCCTGCCGATCCGCTCGTCGGGCGTGTGCGCGGCCAACGTGCCGGACGGTCAGGCGATGTGGGAGACGTCAAATTCGCTCTGGGCGGCGGTCCAGTCTGGCACGAATATGGTTTACCATTCCGCAGGATGGCTCGAAGGCGGCCTCATTGCCTCGCCCGAGAAGTTCATCATGGATTGCGAAGTTCTTCAGATGATCGAGCGCTATTTCGAACCTGCGACCTGGGCCACGACACCCGATGATATCGCGCTTGATGCGATTAAGGATGTTGGCTCTGCAGGCCATTTCTTTGGCGTCGAACATACGCAAGAGCGTTATGAAACAGCGTTTTACCAGCCATTCCTTTCCGATTGGCGTAACTTTGAGGGTTGGGAGATCGCCGGTGGCGTCTGGACGGCCGAGCGCGCCAACAAACAGTTCAAGGAAATCATCGGAAGCTTCGAGGCGCCCGCCCTCGATATTGCGATCCGAGACGAACTTTCTGACTTCGTGGCGCGGCGCAAAGCCGAAGGGGGCGCGCCGACCGACTTTTAACGTCGGATTTTACATGTCAGCGCTTTGTTAACACCCAGTGTGGCACACCCTCGTCAACCACGAGGATGAGATATGCACGGGTTAGTAAGCCGCGCGCTTCAGAGTTTTCTGCGCGAAACATATGGTCCGGATGTATGGACCGAGATCATGCAAAAGGCCGACTTGGGCTACACGTCCTTTGAGTCGATGCTGATGTATGAGGAAGAAGAGACGCTCGCCGTTCTCGATCTGGCGACGGAGCGGCTCGAAAAGACCCGTGAAGACCTGCTGGAGGATCTGGGCACCTACTTGGTGAGCAATCAAAAGACCCAAGCCTTGCGGCGCCTGCTGCGCTTTGGTGGCGTGGATTTTCTGGAGTTTCTGCATTCACTCGATGACTTGCCGGGCCGCGCCCGCTTGGCCGTGCCTGACTTGGTCCTGCCTGCGCTTGAGCTGCGGGAGTTGGACGACACCACTTTCACGTTGATCTGCGGCAATGACATTCCCGGCTTTGGTCACGTGATGATGGGCATCCTGCGCGCCATGGCGGACGATTACGGCGCGCTCGCGTTCCTCGAACTCGATGAGAGCGAACAGAGCTTTGGCGCCCTGCGCATCATCCTGCTTGATGAGGCTTTCGCAGAAGGCCGCTCCTTCGAACTTTCTGCAAAGGCCAGCTGACATGCTTGATTCTTCGGTGATGGTGAACCCGCTCGATGTGCTCTGCCCGATGCATATTGAGATCGCGGGCGACGGCACGATCAACCACATGGGGCCCACGATTGGGAAGTTCATGCCGCCAGAAGGGTCTCCTTTTGAGGAGGTCTTTGAAATCATGCGCCCAGCGTCTGTGAATTCGCTGGAAGACATTCGTGCGCGCGCCGGGGCGCCGCTGCACTTAAGGCTTAGAAACGATCACCGTACGACGATGAAGGCTGTGGCTGTGCCGCATGGGGAGGGGGCGATTCTCAATCTTTCGTTCGGCATCTCGATCGTGGATGCGGTGGGCGACTATAGCCTGACCAGCCGGGACTTCGCGCCGACAGATTTGACTGTGGAGATGCTTTATCTCGCCGAAGCGGCGTCAGCCGCGATGCAAGAGAGCCGTGACCTGAACCGACGGTTGCAGGGCGCCAAGATCGCCGCTGAAGAACAGGCGTTCACGGACACACTCACCGGTCTCAAGAATCGCCGCGCCATGGATCACATCATGGGGCGCTACATCGCGCTGGGTGAGAGTTTCGCGTGCATGCATCTCGATCTCGATTACTTCAAATCCATCAATGACACGCTGGGTCACGCGGCTGGTGACCACGTCTTGCAGATCGTGGCGCGCATCCTCGTGGATGAAACCCGCGCGCAGGACACCGTCGCCCGCGTAGGTGGGGACGAATTTGTGCTGCTGATTCATGAGATTGAGGATCCCGACAAGCTGGCCAAGATCGCCACGCGCATCATCGCCCGGCTAGAGGAACCGATCCCCTTTAACGGAGACACGTGCCGTATTTCAGGCTCTGCAGGAACCACGCGTTCGAGCCACTACCAGCCTCCCACGATCGAAGAGATGCTGCACCACGCCGATGTGGCGCTCTATGCCTCCAAGCGGGGCGGGCGCGCGCAACACACGCATTTTGACGAGAAGCTGCTGGAGCTGGATATCACGCAGCCGACGGGCGAACGCGGCGCAGCTCACCCGGACGCGTGATCGTGCAGCTTTAAGCTTGGCGATGTGGCGGAAAACACCGATGGCACTCCCTAGGGGAATCGAACCCCTCTTTCCAGGTTGAAAACCTGGCGTCCTAACCGATAGACGAAGGGAGCACGCATCGGTGTGACGCGGTAGATAGAAAACCTCCCCGGTCAGGGCAAGCCGAAACTGCACGATCACGCGTCCGGGTGAGCTGCGCCGCGTTCGCCCGTCGGCTGCGTG
>JBCBFV010000034.1:0-13689 GCA_038527425.1 Pseudomonadota bacterium | reverse complement strand
CGCGCCCGCAGGCACGCCCGAGCGCAAGCGCCAGGAGGCGCTGACACTCCTTGCGGAATGGAATGGCGAGATGAACGAGCATCTGCCCGAACCCCTGCTCTACGCCGCCTGGATGCGTGCCCTGCAGGAGCGGCTGATCCGCGACGAGATGGGCCCGCTGGCAAGCGAGTTCACCCATGTGGAGCCGCTTTTCCTAGAACGTGTCTACCGCGACATCGACGGCGCGGGCGTCTGGTGTGACGTGATCCAATCCGCGCCAGAGGAGACCTGCACGGACATGGCGCGCGTAGCCCTTGATGACGCGATCCTCTGGATTGAGGAGACCTATGGCGCGGCGCGGCTCTCGTCCCTGCGCTGGGGCGATGCCCATGAGGCGACGCATGACCACGCAGTCCTTGGATCAATCCGGGGCTTGAGGTGGCTCGTGAACATCCGCCAGTCGACGAGCGGCGGCGACAACACCCTGCAGCGCGGCAAGACGCGGGGCACGGGCCCCCAACCGTTCCGCAATGTGCATGGGGCGGGCTACCGCGGCGTCTATGACTTCGCAGACCCGGACTCGAGCGTCTTCATCATCTCGACGGGGCAATCCGGCCACCCGCTGTCGCGTCACTATGATGATCTGGGGGAGCTCTGGCGGCGTGGCGAATACGTGCCCATGTCGCTTGACCCGGAGCTTGCGCGCGCCGCAGCCATCGGCGTCACGCGTCTCGTGCCGCGCTAGCGCAGGCTCAGCAGCACTTCGATATCGCGCTCGCTGAGC
This sequence comes from Pseudomonadota bacterium, assembly GCA_038527425.1. GTDB lineage: Bacteria > Pseudomonadota > Alphaproteobacteria > Rhodobacterales > Rhodobacteraceae > Shimia_B. The sequence continues at coordinate 12,926 of JBCBFV010000034.1, read as the reverse complement.
GTGCTCAGAAGCTCACGATCTTCCTTAGACAAGCGCCCGCCCGTCTTGATCCGCTCGTGCAGCAGCTGCGCGATGTAGGAGGTTGGCTGGTAGTAAAGCTCCGGCTCCTCAGAGCTCAGATCCTCCACCAGTTTGCGCAGCAGCTTCTTTTGCCGCTCCCCGGCGAGGTCTTTGCGTTTCTCTTCCATGTCCGCCTCCCTCAGGGCTCAAAGCTTGGCGTAGCGTGCCGATTGCGTGGCCGTCCACTCCACAGAGATCTCAGCCCCCTCTTCGCCGGGCGTCTCCTCCAGCACCACGCCTTGATCGTAGAGCCAGGCGCGCCGGCGACCATCTGCAAATGACAGATGCACCACCTCGCGGGTCTTTTTCGGCGTTATCTTCTCGGAAACCGCCTCAAGGAGCGCCTCCATCCCTTCGCCGGTCAGCGCGGACGTCAGAAAGATCGTCTCCTCCCGCTGGGCTTGGTTCTGGCGCACTTCAAGCGCCTCCTTGTCGAGCCCGTCGATCTTGTTCCAGACCTCAAGCTGCGGAATGCCCTCGCCGATCCCGAGGGAGCCCAGAATGTCGGCCACGTCCTGGGACTGCTCCTCCGTTTCCGGGTGCGGATATCTCGCACATGAAGGATCAGATCAGCGGCGGTGACTTCTTCGAGCGTCGCCCGGAAAGCGGCCACAAGCTCCGTCGGGAGGTCAGAGATAAAGCCCACCGTGTCGGAGAGGATGACGTCGAGGCCATCCGGCAATTGCACCGCCCGCATCGTGGGGTCGAGCGTGGCAAAGAGCATGTCTTTGGCCATGACATCTGCGCCTGTGAGCCGGTTAAAGAGCGTGGACTTGCCCGCGTTCGTGTAGCCTACGAGCGCCACAACAGGATACGGCACCTTGGCCCGCGCGGACCGGTGCAGTGTACGGGTCTTTACCACCTTCGACAGCTGTCGCTTGAGCCGCGTCAGCTGTTCATCGATCGCACGGCGGTCGGCCTCGATCTGCGTTTCACCAGGACCGCCCACAAAGCCCAAGCCACCACGCTGGCGCTCAAGGTGGGTCCACGCCCGCACAAGGCGCGTCCGCTGATAGCTCAGATGCGCCATCTCCACCTGCAGCACGCCTTCTCGTGTGGCTGCGCGGTCCGAGAAGATCTCGAGGATGAGGCCCGTCCGGTCGAGGAGCTTCACTTTCCATTCCCGCTCGAGGTTGCGCTGCTGAACGGGCGACACGGGGCCGTCGATCAGCACCAGCTCCACCTCTTCGCGTTTGAAGATCGCGCCAAGCTCTTCGATCTTGCCGGTGCCAAAGAGCATCCCTGGATGCGCCTTTGGCAGGCGCACCACATCAGAGCCCACAACCTCCAGGTCAGGAAGTGCCACGGCCAGCGACACGGCCTCGGCCAGCGCATGCTCGGGCAAGCGGCGCTGGGTATCCGTCCGGATATCGGGGTGCAGCACCCAGGCGCGGGTGGATTTCGTCTCAGTCGTGTAAAAGTCGTTCATCTACGGCGTATCTAACGTTTGGGCCGAACCATCTTCGACAGGCCCGGGCGCGATCTCGCGGGCTCCCTGCCTAGCGAAGACGGGGCGGGCAATCAACGCTTGGCCCCAAAGGCCCGCGTACCTGCCGCCATTCAGCGTCTTAAAATAACAAAAGCCGCCCGAACCAGGGCGGCTTTTTCAGCGCGGTTCGGTATGGCCTTTGGCCTATTCCTCGCCGTCGTACAGCGAGATCGGCTGCGATGGCATGATCGTGGAGATCGCGTGCTTGTAGACAAGCTGGGACTGCCCATCGCGGCGCAACAGAACGCAGAAGTTGTCAAACCACGTAATGACACCCTGAAGCTTCACGCCGTTGATGAGAAAGATCGTCACCGGCACCTTTGTCTTACGGACGTGGTTCAGAAATGCGTCCTGCAGGTTTTGTTTATCTGATGCCATCGGCCCAGCCCTACTCTCTCTCAAAGTCTTTTCCCGGTGGAGACCTTCGTCCTCACCAGGTTTGTTCGACCCAGCATATGCACGTCACGGGAGAGGATTCCAGACGGAAATCAAACCCTTGGTCACAAAAATGCTCAATCGGCGGCATCTGCATTCTTTTCGGGCGTAATTTTAGGCAGCTCAGGGACGCCAGAATGCGGGGTTAAGGAGGGCCACAATCGCAAGGGTTTCAAGGCGTCCAACGGCCATGGCGGCCGCCAGAACGTACTTTGCCGAGGCCGAAAGCGCGGCCACTTCGATGGGAGTGGCCGGTGCGTAGCTGGCCAAGGGGCCGGTATTTGTCAGGGCCGCGAGCGACAGGACCATCGCCGCCTCGAAATCGGCGCCAGCTGCCGAAAGCGCGAGCATCACCACCGCCAGAGACAGCGCCAGAAGCATGAACACGATCCATGCAATGAAGGCCCCTTCCCGCCGCAGGTGGCGCGCGAAGCGTCCTGCGCCGCCCACCGAGTTGGGAAAGACGAGGCGTCCGATCTCGCGCTGGCCATGCTTGAGGAGCGCATACATCCGAAGAAGCTTCACCCCGCCCGCCGTCGTGGCAACGCCCCCGCCCATGAGCGCAAGCCCCATGAGCAAAAGCCCCGGCGCCTCGATCCCTGACCATCCTCGCGCCGTGAGCCAATCGGCGGAGGTGTAGCCGGAGGTCGTCAGGAACGAGAGCGCGGTGAAGAAAGTGCCCCAAAGCGCGCGCAGGGCAGAACCAAAGCCCACCGTCTCGTCAATCTGGGTCGCGGCCACATAGTGGCGCAGGAAGAGCCCGATAGAGATCATGAGCACCACCGTCAGTGCCAGCCTGAGCTCCGGATCGACGCGGATGTCGCGCGTTCCCTCGCCCAGGATGCCCGTCGCGAAAGTCCGGCGCGACAACGCGAAGACAAAGAAGACCGCGATCATCAGCTCGCCTAAACGCCCGGAAGAGGCGTTCTCAACCCCGCCCACTGGCGACAGACCCGCCGTGGCCAAGGTGGACATGGCATGCACCGCTGCCGTGAGCGGCGGGTCACCGGCCACGAGCAGCGCCACGAAGAGCGCCAATGTCAGGCCCGCAAACACGGGAAAGAGGTCGACGCCCGCGCGGATCAGACGCTCTGTCGCGAAGCGCTCCTGCCCGCGTTGGTCACCGAGGCCCACGACAGGCCCGCGCCGCTGTGCCACCTCATAGCCACCGATTCCCATGGGCGAGAAGAGCGCAACGGCCGCCGACCACATCAACAGCCCCCCGCCCCAGGCAACCGTGGCGCGCCACATCTCCTCCGCCTCGCTCAAACGGCCCGCCGCGGTGTAGACGCTGATGCCTGTCGTCGTCATGGCCGAGACCATCTCGAAATAGGCGTTCGTCCAGCTGGTTCCGCCGAGGCTCTCGCGGAGCGGCATGGCAAGAATCAGTGGCAGGAGAAGAAAGGAGCCGAGCAGCGCTAGAAGCTGGGCCCGCACAGGGTGCGGCCCGCGACGCCCCTGCGTGACGATGGCCACCATGCCCGTGACAATCGCAACAAGGATCGCGTTGTAAAAGAACGCCCGCGCGCTTGCATGATCGCCCGCCTCAAGCGCCACCGCCGCCGGCAACAGCATCAAGAGCGCGCTGAACCACGACAGCACCACAAGGATGGGGAGCGAATAGAAAAACGCGCGCATAGCGATTTAGAAGAAGTCGATGGAGACCTGCAGGAGCCGCTCCACCTCTGGCACGTCCTGAGTGAGCGCAAAAATCGCGATCACGTCCCCTTCCTTGATCGTGGTGGAGGCCAAGGGCGCAATCACCTCGTTGCCAGACTGGATCGCCCCCACGAGCACGCCCTTGGGGAAGTCTATCTCTTCGATCTTGCGGCCGGCGATGGGCGAGGTCGACAGCACCTGTGCCTCGATCATCTCGGCCTCGGCATCGCCGATGGAATAGACGCTCTTCACACGGCCATGGCGGATGTGGCGCAGGATCGAGGACACGGTCGTGGCGCGCGGGTTGATATAGGCATCGATGTCGAGCGCATCGAGAAGCGGCACGAGCGTCGGGTCATTGATCAGACAGATCGATGTGGAGGCCCCCGCCTGCTTGGCGCGCACAGCCGCCAGAAGGTTCGTCTTATCGTCATCCGTGATGGCCATGAGGGCGTCGGCGCTCTGAATGCCCGCCTCTTCCATCAGCGCACGGTCAAGGCCGTCGCCGTGGAGCACGATTGTCCGTTCCAGCTCGTCTGCGGCATGCTCCGCGTTGGCGCGGTCTTTCTCGATGACACGGGCGCGAATGCGCTCGGTGCGCGCCTCCAGCGCCTTGGCAACGCGCAGGCCGACATTGCCGCCGCCGAGGATGACGATACGCTCCTGCTTTTTGGTGATCTTGCCAAAGACCTCCAGCGTGCGCGGCACGTCCTCGATATGGGACATGAAATAGCAGCTGTCGCCTTCCATGAGCTGATCGTCGGCATCGGGCGCGAAGAGCTTGTTGTCGCGACGCACGGCCACGATCCGCGCGCGCAGCGTGGAAAAGAGCTCGGTCAGCTGACGCAGCGGCGTGTCGAGCACGGGGCAGACATCGTCGATCGTGATCCCGAGGAGCTGAGCTCGCCCGCCGAGGAAAAGCTCGGTATCAAAGGCCGCAGGGGCTGCGATCCGGCGCAGCGCGGCCTCAGCCACCTCTTTTTCGGGCGAGATCACCACGTCGATCGGCAAGTGATCGCGGCGGTAGATATCGCTGTAGATGGCGTCGAGATAGGACTGAGCCCTGAGGCGCGCGATCTTGCGCGGCACTTCAAAGATCGAGTGGGCAACCTGACAGGTCACCATATTCACCTCGTCCGAATGCGTGGCCGCGATGACCATGTCGGCATCCTCGGCACCCGCTTTCTCCAGAATGTCAGGATAGGAGGCGTGCCCGGCGATGCCTTGCACGTCGAGACTGTCCGTGGCTCGACGGATCAGGTCGGAGTTGAGGTCCACGACAGTGACGTCGTTTTTCTCACCTGACAGGTGGCGGGCGATCTGCCAGCCCACCTGCCCGGCCCCACAAATGATTACCTTCATGCGGTCGCGCTCGCGGCTGCCCCGGTTTCAGGAGCCGAGCATTGTCATTTTGAGGGGTTTGGGTCAATGGCCCGCGATTTTGACCGTTTTGGGCTGTGGCAATGGGGACGATATCGCGCGCTACTGGAAGACCGAGAGTGCAAGACGGAAGACCGCGCGGATGTCGGCCATGGTCGCGCCCTGACGCTGCATGTTCATGATGCTGGCGATTTGCGCGTCGATATAGATCGCGGCGGTCCTTGGTGAGAGCGCCGCATGGAACGTGCCCTTCCCCTGCGCCCTTTGAACCCATGCCCCGAAGACGGCCAAAGAAAGCTCTTTGAAATCGTCCACCTGCCGCGCGGCCAGTGGGCCAAGTCGCTCGCGGGTTTGGCACATATCGACGAAAAGGCAGCCACTCGGCATGCCGTGTTCTTCATGATCGCGCAGGATGTAGGTCATGAGGGCCTCAAGCGCGATATCGAAGGGTTGATCCTCTTCGAGTATCTCGTAGAGCGGCGCCAGCGTCATCTTGTGGTAACTCGCCAGAACCGCCTGTTTCAGCCCGTCTTCGCCGCCAAACTCGCTGTAAATCGCAGGTTTGGAGACCTTGGCACGGCGGCAAAGCGCGTTGAGCGAGACCTCTGACTGCCCCTCCTGCCAATAGGCCTCCATGGCGACGGCGATCACATGGTCGCGGTCAAATGTCTTTGGGCGGCCACGGGGGGCCTTTTCGCGCGTCACATTCACTTCAATACCGGTCGGTTTTTTTATTCGTTGACAGCTCATCGGGACGACTTTAAAACCACATGGTATTCAAATGCAAGGAAAGCCCCCGATGAACGACCTAACGATCTCCAACCTGGGCCTTCTTTTGTTGATGGTGCCGGTGCTCGTCCATGGCATCGAAACCCTCTTTCCACTTCAGGCGCGCTGGGTCGTCAATTGGGTGCTGCCCTTCTTTGGGCCCGGACTACCTCGGCCCTCACAGTCGCTCCAGCGCGGCGAGCAGATGGCGATGATGGAGGCCGCGCTTGAGGCGGCTCCGGCGGAAAAAAAACGCGCAGGCGCGGATTATGTCTTTCTGCTGATGTTTGAGCAGCGTCAGGGGGCGATTGGCTTCGTGGCGGCAGCGGTGGGCGCGCTATACGGCCTGACGCTCGCGCTGCCAGAGCGCGATGCGCTCCACCTGGTCTTTGGCGTGATCGCGGTGCTGATGACGCTGGTCAATGCGAACCAAGCGGGTGTGCCGCTCCTCGGCTCGCATCCCAAAGTCTCCACCAATGGCAAGCATGTGGGCTTTGTCTTCGTGCCCTTCTGGGCGCTGGCAGCGTTTCTCAACGCGTCGGGCTTTGCGTCGGCCACGGTGTAATCCGAAAGCTGAACGTGCCGATCAAGGGCCGCATTCCCTCTTAAGATCAGCTGGTTAGGCCGCGCGCCTAACCTTCGCTCTCTGCCCCCTCAAACTGCGCCACACGGGCGCCGGACTTGTTCGTCGTCACCACGCCAAGGCTCTTGAGCTTGCGGTGCAGCGCGCTGCGCTCCATGCCCACGAAACTCGCCGTGCGGGAGATGTTTCCGCCAAAGCGATTGATCTGTGTAAGCAGGTACTCGCGTTCGAAAAGTTCCCGCGCCTCGCGCAAAGAAAGCGTGGCGAGCGAGGAGGACAGGATCACACGATCCTCCTCAGGTGCGGCCTCGCTCGAGGGTAGGTCGGCAGCCGTAATCGGCCCCGTCCCTTGCCCGAGGATCAGAACCCGCTCGATCACGTTCTTCAGCTGGCGCACATTGCCCGGCCACACCATCGTCTGCAGCAACGCCTGCGCCTCATCCGAAAGCTCCCGCAGCGGCAGGCCCTGGCTCTTGTTGAACTCCTCGATGAAGTGGTTGGCGAGCATCGGAATATCCTCGCGCCGGTCTTCTAGCGTGGGCATCGCGATCGGCACGACGTTCAGGCGATGATAGAGCTCCTGCCGGAAGGTCCCTTCATCAATTGCTTCACGCAAATTCTTGTTTGTGCTGGAGATTACCCGGATATCGACGCGAACCTTGTCCACGCCACCCACGCGCTGGAAGCTTTGATCCACGAGCACACGCAGCATCTTGGACTGGGTGCCCAACGGCATATCGCCCACTTCGTCAAAGAAGATCACACCCCCATGGGCCTGCTCCAGCAAGCCCTTTTCCACACCGCGTTCCGGCGTTTCACGGCCAAACAGCACCTCTTCCATCCGCTCCGGCTCGATCGCCGCACAGTTCACCGACACAAACGGCGCATCTGCCCGGGCCGAGTTCGCATGCACGTAACGCGCGGCCACCTCTTTCCCGCAGCCGGCCGGGCCCGTCAGCATCACGCGACCATTCGACTTCGTCACCTTATCCAGCTGAGACTTCAGCGCCCGGAAGGCCGCGCCCTCGCCCAGCATCTCCGCCTGAGATCCATCGCGGCGCTTGAGCTGCATGTTTTCGCGCCGCAGACGCGACGCCTCCATGGCGCGCCGGATAACCACCATCAACTGGTCGATGTTGAACGGCTTCTCAATGAAGTCATAGGCACCCTGTTTGATGGCGGCGACCGCGATCTCGATATTGCCGTGGCCCGAAATAATGACCACCGGCACTTCCGGGTTATCGCGTTTCACCGCTTTCAGGATGTCGATCCCGTCCATCTGGCTGTCCTTGAGCCAGATATCGAGGATCAGCAGCCCCGGCGGCGCGGTGTTGATCTGCCCCATGGCCTCGTCCGAGTTCGCCGCAAGGCGCGTGGAGTAGCCTTCATCCTCGAGAATATCCGAAATCAGCTCCCGGATGTCCTTTTCGTCGTCAACGATCAGTATGTCAGTCATGGCTTAAACGGCTTCTTTTTCTAGGTCTGCTGGAATGGCGGTGCGGGGAAGCGTGATGTGCACACGCGCCCCCGAATGGTTCGTTTCATCAGGCGTCGCATCCGAGAGCTGGAGCGTGCCTTCATGTTCTTCGATGATCTTGAGCACGATGGGCAGGCCGAGGCCTGTGCCTTCCTCGCGCGAGGTCACATAAGGCTCAAAGAGCCGCATCCGGTCCGGTGGCAGGCCGATGCCTGTGTCTTCGATGACGATCTGGCACAAGCCCGCCTCTTCGGTGAGCGAGACACTGATCTTCTTTGTGAATGTGTCGCCCCTTTTCGCCCTTGTCTCAATGGCTTCGGCAGCGTTTTTCATCAAGTTGGTCAAAGCCTGCGATATCATGGTCTCGTCGGCCACAACCTGGACCGTCGTGGCCAAGTCGGCCTCGTAGGCGATGTCAGGGTTCCCGCTCTCTTGGAGGAGTACGGCACCACGCAAGAGCTCTCTCAGGTCAACAGGCTTGAGCACCGGCTCAGGCATCCGCGCGAATTTGGAGAACTCATCAACGATGCGCCGCAAGTCATTGGTTTGACGCACGATAACTTCGGTCATCTGTTCCAGCGTGTCGCTGTCCTCACCGAGCTTGGGGCTGAACTTGCGCTTGATCCGCTCGGCGGACAGCTGGATCGGCGTCAGCGGGTTCTTGATCTCGTGCGCGATGCGGCGGGCCACGTCGCCCCAGGCGGCCATCCGCTGCGCGCTGACAAGCGAGGTCACATCCTCAAACGCGATCACATAGCCTTCTGAGCCGTCGCCCTCGCTACGCCGGGACGCGATACGCACAAGCAAGATCTCGTTCACGCCCTTTCGGGTGAGCCGAATTTCGCGCTGCGCTGAACTTGCACTCTTTCCCTTAAGCTCCTCAAACAAAGGCTCAAATTCAGGAATAGCCACGGCAAGCGGTTTGCCCTCAGCCTCGGACGCGATACCCAAGAGGCGCTCGGCAGAGCGGTTCACGAAGGCCACACGCCCCCACGCATCGATGCCGACGACGCCGGAAGTGACGGAGCCCAGCACCGAGTCAAAGAGGCGGCGGCGGCGTTCGATCTGCTGCGTGTTGGCCAAAAGGCTATCGCGCTGACCTTTCAGCTGCGCGGTCATCTGATTGAAGTAGCGACCGAGCATCGCGATCTCGTCATCGCCTTGCTCCTCGGGCACTCGGACACTGAGGTCACCAGCACCCACGCGCTGCGCCGCTCCTGCCAGACGCCCCACAGGCCTCGATAGACGCTCTGCGAACCAGAGGCCCGCCCACGTGGCGGCGAGCATAAGAATGACCGCGAAGCCTATGTAAAGAAGACCGAAATCGAAAAGAAGGCGGCCACGTTCGCTCTCCAATTGGGTGTATAGCTGCGCAGTCTCCTGCGTCTCGTCCAGTAGGGTCAGGATGTCACCGTCGACCGTGCGGCTGATGTAGAGATAGCGGTCCGTGAAGCCTTCCAACCTGAGCAGCGCACGAAACTCGTTAAGCTCCCAGTCTTGGATGATGGTCACACCGCCGGCCATCGCCTCCGCGAAATCCGTGTCACTGGGCGCGTCGTAGTCGAATTCATAGGACGAGGCGCCCCTCGCCCGGATCTCGCCCGCGCTGTCGATCACGAAGGCCTCTGCAAGGCCGCGCTGCACGAAGGGCTGCAGACGGCCCAAGAAAAAGCGCAAGTTTGCGTCAAAACTGGCGTCCGAGGTGAATTGCTCGGCCTGCCGCTCCCGGTTCAGGAAGTTAGCAATGGCTTGAGCATCGGTGGCGAGCCCGCGCGATTCCGCTTCCTCATAAGCCTCTGCGGCCGCCACGGAGGCGCCGATCACGTTGCGCACGCGCTCAGAGAACCAGCCCTCAAGGCCCGTGTTCACCGTCAGCACCGCGAAAACGGCCACGAGGACAGTCGGTACAAGCGCGAGGAACACGAACACCCCTGTCAGGCGCAGGTGCAGCCTGGAGCCTGCGGAACGTGCCCTGCGCGCGGCGATCATGCGCCCCACGCGCGTCAGCACGAGCGCGGCAACGGCCATGATGTAGATGAAGTCGAGCAGCAGGATCAGGCGCAGGAAGTCCGTCGTGCCGCGGTCGATCGGACCAAGGGCGATAAAGGTCAGGAGAGCGAGGATAGGCCCCGCCGCGACCAACACCGCCATAGTGACGGTTTGCGTCTGCCTGCGCCGCCGAAAGCGCGAAAACCGCGCCAGAATCGAGTTAACCCGTATGGCTTTCACGCCATCCCACCTGATTGGGGTGCCTGTGGCACCGCTGCTACCGCTGCGTGATCTTTTGGCCACCCTGAGGCAGCCACGCCACGCTATTGTGGCAGGTTTACATCAGTTTGCGGCGGCGAGTCACGCGAATATCGAGGTCTGTAATCTTCTTTCGCAGCGTATTCCGGTTGATCCCCAGAAGGTCCGCGCATTTGGCCTGATTGCCGCCCGTAGCATCGAGGGCGATCTCGATCAGGGGCATCTCGATCTCTTTGAGGATGCGCTGATAAAGGCCCGGGGGTGGCAGAACCCCGCCGTGAAGATCAAAGTAGCGACGCAAGTGCTTGGCAACGCTTGCAGAAAGCTTCTCAGTGTCAGCGGTGCCAGCCACGGGGTCGACCGCAGGCTGGTTGCCCAAAACGCTCTCGACCTCAGGACGCGTAATCTCATCCTCGGCGGCGGTCACCACAAGGCGGCGGATCGCGTTCTCAAGCTGGCGCACGTTGCCGGGCCAGGAATAGGTCCGCACAAGCTCCACCGCGTCGGCCGAAAGCCGCCGCTGGTTGGCGCCTTCACGGGCGGCACGGCCGAGGAAGTGGTCGGCAAGAAGCGGGATGTCATCGACGCGCTCGCGCAGCGCGGGCACCGTCATGGTGACGCCGGAAAGACGATAGAAGAGGTCCTGACGGAACTCCCCCGCTTCCATCTTGCTCATCAGATCAACTTGGCTCGTGGCCATGATCCGGGGCGAGTTATCGGTCAGCTGGTCGAGCATGCGCACGATGCGCGCCTGTGCCTCGTCCGGCAGATCGCCCACCTCATCAAACAGAAGCGAGCCACCGCGCGCTTTGGCCAGCAAAGCAGAAGGCCCGTCCACGCCCTCCAGATCCTCACCCGAGACCGTCACGAAGGGAGAGTTCCTGCGGTCGGAAAAATCATGGATCGCCTTGGCGATGAGGCTTTTGCCCGTGCCGCTTTCGCCCGTAATCAGAACCGGAAGCTCCGCATTCATCACCCGCGCCACGAGGCGGTAGAGCGCCTGCATCGACGGCGTGCGCCCCACGAGCGGCAGATCGTCCGAGGTAGCTCGGTCATCGTTGGCCGGCGCCGGCACGCGGCGCTTCATCTCAAGCGCGCGGGAGGCCCGCTTCATCAGGTCCGGCAGGTCGAAAGGCTTGGGCAAGTAGTCGTAGGCGTCCTTTTCGGTCGCCTGAATGGCCGTCACGATCGTGTTCTGCGCCGAGATCACAATGACCGGCAAACCGGGGCGCTTTTCGCCGATCCGGGGCAGCGCATCGAGGCCATTGCCGTCGGGCATCATCACATCCGAGATCACCAGATCGCCCTTCCCTTCCTCGACCCAGCGAAGAAGCGTCATCAGCGATGAAGTGGCATGGACCTTGCAGCCCGCCCGCGTCAGGGCCTGCGTCAGGACCGTGCGGATCGTGCGGTCGTCGTCTGCAATAAGAACGGTGCCGTCCATGAGTTACTGCTCCTCTTTTGGGGCGACAGGGAGAGATATGCGAAAGACCGTCTTGCCGGGCACGCTTTCCACGTTGATCCAGCCGTCATGGTCCGAAATGATTTTTGACACGAGCGCCAGCCCGAGCCCGGTGCCGTTTTCGCGGCCCGAAACGAAGGGGTCGAAGATATCAGCGGCGATCTCGGGCGGCAGGCCCGGTCCGTCATCAATGATCTCGATCTGAAGTGGCAGCCCGCGACCCGTTCCATCAGGGCGGCGCAGGCGCAGGTATTGCTCATAATAAGTGCGCAGCTTGATCTCGCCCGGCTCCCCGCGTGAGGCCTCCGCGGCGTTCTTGATCAGGTTCAACAGCACCTGCAGCAGCTGGTCGGCATCGCCCAGTGTCGGCGGCAGCGAGGGGTCATAGGCCTCGGTGATCTTCATATGGGCCGCATAGCCAAGGGCCGCCGATTTGCGCGCCCGGTCGAGGATGTCGTGGATGTTCACGGGCTTCATCTGCGGCGGGGAGACGTTGCCGAACTCCTCCACCTGCTCGAGCAGCTTCACGATGCGGCGCGTTTCTTCGACGATGAGGTCCGTCATCTCGAGATCGCCGTTCGACAGGTTCATGCTGAGAAGCTGTGCGGCCCCCGTGATCCCCGCCAGCGGATTCTTGATCTCGTGCGCGAGCATTTCGGCCATGCCGATGGCGGATTTCGCGGCGGTCTTCGATTTGGAGTTCCGCCGCATCCGGCCCGCATATTCACGGGGCTCGATCAGGATCAGCATGGAGCCTTGATGGCTCTGCAGCGGCGCCACCTGGATATTGCAGAGCTTGGGCGCGCGTTCGCCGCTGCCCACATCGACGTCATTCACAAAGAGCGGCACGCCATTGGCACGCGCACGGTCGAGCGCGTCGTCGAGCGGCGCGTCGACCATGAGCTTGTCCCAAACCGGGCGGCCCTTCAGCGACTTCTCGGACTGGTTGAGGAAGGCTTCCGCCGCGGGATTAATCTCTCCGATCAGATCGTCGGCCCCCACGGTAAGCGCGGGCACGGGCAGCGACGACCAAAGATCCTCGAACGTCATCATGCGGCAAGGCTCCGTCGGCTCAGCGCATCGGGCAGGCGCGCCATCACATCGGCGGCAGTCTGGGCCGTGAGGATCTCGCGGCGGAGCGTTGCGGGCGTTTCGGCGGCATCCATGTACCAACCCAGATGCTTGCGGATCACACGGGTGCCCAGCGTCTCGCCATAGAACTCGATGGCTGCGGCGTAGTGCCGGCAGGCAGTGTCGATGAATTCTTCGCTTGTGGGCTCAGGACGTGGTTTCTTGCCCCTCAGCGCATCCTGGATCTGTGCCAGCCGCCACGGCGCGCCTTGTGCGCCGCGCCCCACCATAACGC
>JBCBFV010000033.1:0-14003 GCA_038527425.1 Pseudomonadota bacterium | reverse complement strand
CGTTCGTGGCGCCGATATTGCCTGAGCCGATCTGACGGGTATCGCCCAGCCCAAAGACCCGGGCCCAGACGAGGCCGAAAGGGATCGACCCGAATAGGTAACCCAGCACGGCGGCGGCGATAAGAAGAAGCGGCGCGCTCTCAATGGGTGGCATCTGCATCTCCTCCCCAAACGCGGTGTCCCTCAACCCATGTGCCCGCCACGCGGCCGCGCATCTCGGCCCCGTCAAAGGGCGTGTTCTTGGATTTCGACAGAAGCGTCGTGCGGTCGAGCGTGAAGGCTGCGTCCGGATCAAAGAGGATCACGTCGCCCGGTGCACCCACGCTCAGCTTGCCGCCCGGCAGGCCAAGGCGCTGCGCGGGTGCCAGTGCGGCTGCGCGGAAGACTTGGGGCAGCGTGAGCTCGCCCGCGGCTACGAGGCCCATCATGGCGGGCAGCAGTGTTTCTAGCCCCACGGCGCCAGAAGCCGCTTCTTCGAACGGCAGGCGCTTTGATTCCTCATCCTGCGGAGTGTGCATGGAGCTCACCACGTCGATCAGCCCGCTCGCGACAGCGGCGACGGTGGCCGCGCGGTCTTCTTCGGCGCGGAGCGGCGGCTTCACCTTGAAGAAGGTGCGGTATTCCTCAATGGCGGCCTCGGTCAGCGTGAGGTGATGGATCGACACACCGGCCGTGACGTTGAGCCCGTTGGCCTTGGCACGCTCCAGCGCCGGAAGGGCCCGGCGGGTGGTGATCTGGTCGGCATGATAAGCCGCGCCCGTCATCTCAATGAGAGCGATATCGCGGTCGAGGCCCATCCGTTCGGCCATGGCACTGACGCCCGGCAAACCCATCCTTGAGGCGCGCGGGCCGGAGGTTGCCGCCGCCCCGTGGGACAGCCCCGGCTCCTGCACATGAGCCATCACGAGCGCATCCAGCGATTTGGCGTAGGTGAGCGCGCGGGAGAAGACTTTGGTATTCTCGACCACGCGGTCGCAATCGGTGAAGGCCACGGCGCCGGCATCTTTGAGAAAGCCGATCTCGACCATCTCCTTGCCCTCGCGCCCTTTGGTGAGGGCAGCCATGGGTGCCACGTGCACGGGGGCTGCTTCCGCCGCTCGGCGGGTCTGGAATTCGAGCGCCTCAGGCGTGTCGATCGTAGGCAGCGTGTCGGGGCGCGTGACGATCGTCGTCACACCGCCTGCCGCGGCGGCGAGGCCTGCGGACCGGAAGCTTTCCTTGTGCCGTTCGCCCGGCTCGCAAATCTTGACGCCGATATCGACGAGGCCCGGTGCCACGCACATCCCGCCCGCATCGATGACCTGAGCGCCACTGGCGTCAGGCGCGCTATCGGTCAGCACCTCAGCGATTTTGCCGCCTGAAATCCGCAGGGAGCCTTTGCTTTCTGTCCCTGCTTCAGGGTCGATCAGGCGGGCATTGGTGAAGAGAACGTCCATCGCTCAGCCCCCGATCAGCACGAAAATGACGACGAAAATCGCCAGGAAGAGGAGAACCGCCGTGGCCACCATGCCGGAGATCCGCGCCTCCGACATCGGTTTCTTTTGCGGGGCGGTGTAAAGCTCGGCGGCTTCTGAAGTCACCGCGACAGGCGTGTAATCCACACCTTCCTGCCGGTATGTTCCAATCAGCGTAAGCTCAGGTTGGGGCGCCAGCGTCTGAGCGACCCGATCAAAGGCCGCCGAAAAGACGATGAGAACATAGCCTTCCAGCGCATCCAGCTTGGCGCGATCTTGTGCGATTTCGTCTTCAGCGGCGTCATTGCCCTCGGTCAGATACCCAGCGAGCCCAACGCCTTCGAGATCCGCGACAGGAAAGACTTCCACAAAGTCGGTGTCGACCTGCCGTGTCCCGAGAGCTGTATCGATGGGGAGCGGTGCGTCGCCTTCGACGTAATCGGTCAGGAGTTCTTTCGCCTCTGCTTCCGTCATGGAAAGCGCGAAGACGCGGATCAGACCTGCTTCTCCGGGGGCGATCTCGAGGGTCATACCATCACCCCGGGCTTCGTCTCGCGGCGGTTTTGCATAAGGAGGTCCATCGCCGCCATGCGCACGGCCACGCCCATCTCCACCTGCTCTTGGATGACAGATCGGTTGATGTCGTCGGCGATCTCCCCATCGATCTCGACCCCGCGGTTCATGGGACCGGGGTGCATGACGATAGCGTCCTCTTTGGCGTGGGAGAGCTTTTCGGCGTCGAGGCCGAAGCGGTGGTAATATTCGCGCTCGGACGGGATGAAGCCGCCGTCCATGCGTTCCCGCTGAAGGCGCAGCATCATCACGACGTCCACGCCTGCGAGGCCCTCGGCCATATCGCCGTGCACGCTGACATCCCAGTCGGCGGCGCCCGAAGGCACCAGCGTCGGCGGCCCGATCAGGCGCACTTCATTGCCCATCTTGGTGAGCAGTTGAACGTTCGACCGCGCCACGCGCGAATGGGCGATATCCCCGCAGATCGCCACCTTAAGCCCGCTGAGCCTGCCCAACCGGCGCCGGATCGTCAGCGCGTCGAGCAGTGCTTGCGTCGGGTGCTCGTGCCGGCCGTCGCCTGCGTTCAGCACAGCGCAGTTAACCTTCTGAGCCAGCAGGTCCACCGCGCCCGAATGGGGGTGGCGCACGACCAAAAGATCAGGGTGCATCGCATTCAGCGTCAGCGCCGTATCAATCAGCGTCTCACCCTTCTTGATGGACGAGGCCTGCATGGCCATCGACATCACGTCAGCACCCAGCCGCTTGCCCGCCAACTCGAAAGAGGCCTGCGTGCGGGTGGAGTTCTCGAAGAACATGTTCACCTGCGTCAGCCCCGCCAAAGCATCGGTGTGCTTTTGGTTCGACCGGTTCAGTTTCACATAGCTGTCGGAAAGATCGAGAATGGCCGTGATATCGGCGGATGAGAGCGGTTCTATCCCGAGTAGATGTCGCATCACCGCGCGGTGTATGCGCGCGTTTGCCTCTCGGCAAGAGCGCAGGTTTCGAAACCGCCCTCATATGTCCCTTTTGCACCGGCTCAGGTGGGGGCGGAGGGGCTGCCCTCTGCCTGCGATGAGTGCTATCTCAGAATCATGGACGCACTCGAATGGCATAAAGCGGCGGCAGAGCTCGCGTGGCAGGTGGACTGCGGCGTGACCGAGTGCATCGGCGAGGCGCCGATCAATCGTTACGAGATGCCGGCTGCGCCCGAAAAGAAAGCCACGCCGGTGGCGGCACCTGCGGTGGTGGCTGAAGCTGACCCGGTGGCGGAGGCTGAGGCCCTGGCCAAGGCTGCCGATACGCTCGAAGCGATGGCGGCCGCTCAGGAGGCCTTTGAGCATTGTGAGCTAAAGCGCGGCGCGCGGAGTTTCGTCTTTGCAGACGGAACCGTCGGTGCGCCCGTCATGATCGTGGGCGAGGCCCCGGGTCGCGATGAGGACCGGGAAGGCAAGCCTTTCGTGGGCCGCGCCGGACAGCTCCTCGACAAGATGCTCGCGGCCATCAACATGAGCCGGACCGAGAACGTCTACATCACCAATGTCTTGCCGTGGCGACCGCCTCAGAACCGCGACCCGAAGCCCGACGAAGTGGCGATGATGATGCCCTTTGTGCGCCGCCATATCGAATTGGCCGCGCCCAAGGTTCTGATCGCCATGGGCAATCACTCCTGCCAGGCGCTGCTGCAGAAGAAAGGTATCACGCGGCTTCGCGGGCAGTGGCACGAGGCCGAAGGGCTGCCGGTGATCCCGATGCTTCACCCGGCGTACCTGCTGCGCCAACCCCACGCCAAACGCCACGCCTGGGAAGACCTCTTGGCGCTGAAAAGCCGACTGACATGAGCCGCATTGACGACACCCGCCCGTTCCTGCCCTGCCGCATCGCGATCCTCACCGTGAGCGATACGCGCACGCTTCAGGACGACCGTTCTGGCGACACCCTCGTTGCGCGCTTGGAAGACGCCGGACACAGCCTCGCCGCGCGGACCATCGTGAAGGACGACCGCGCCGCCATCGCCGATCAGCTGCGCACTTGGTGCGCGGATCCTGAGGTCGACGTCGTGATCTCAACCGGCGGCACGGGGCTTACGGGCCGAGACGTCACGGTGGAGGCCCACCGCGATGTCTACGAGAAGGAAATCGACGCCTTCGGGACCATTTTCACGATCATCTCGATGGAGAAGATCGGCACATCGGCTGTGCAGTCACGCGCAACAGGCGGCGTGGCGAACGGAACTTACCTCTTCGCGCTGCCCGGAAGTACGGGCGCTTGCAAGGATGCCTGGGACGGTATCCTGTTGAAACAACTCGATTATCGGCACATGCCCTGCAATTTTCTAGAAATAATGCCCAGACTCGACGAACATTTGCGACGGAAATGATCCTCTCGCCCGTTCAAGGTGTGTTGTGCCGTTTTTGTCGTTCTCCAGCTTGACCCTAGATAAACCTTTGTCGCCGCAGCCATACGGATAGTTAGCCATGCGTTTTCTACGTCGCAGCCTCACGGGGCTTTTCCTTTTATCTCTGACGATTGGGCTTCTTGCCTTTGGAGCGACAGAAATCCGGAACGCGGTGCAGTCTCTTGCCGAGCAGGAAGAGCGGTCGCGCCCGGCGCGGGAACGCTCCTTTGCGGTGAATGTGGTTGTGTTTGAGCCGGGGCAGGTGACGCCCGTGCTCGATGCATTCGGCGAGATCCGGTCGCGGCGGAGCCTTGATATCCGGGCTGAGGTCTCGGGCAACGTGACGATGCTGGCAGAGAATTTCGTGGATGGAGGTCGCGTGTCGCGTGGCGATGTGCTGATGCAGATCGACCCGGCGAATGCCGAAAGCGCGCTGGCGCTTGTGCGCGCTGAGCTGCGCGAGGCTGAAGCTGAGGTTGCCGAGGCTGAGAAGGCCCTCATCCTGTCGCAAGACGAACTGAAAGCGGCTGAGGATACGGTTGTTCTGCAGGACCGCGCCCTGGCGCGTCAGCGCGACCTCGTGGAGCGCGGCGTGGGCACGGAGGCTGCCGTCGAGGCTGCGGAGCTCACCGTGAATTCGGCCCGCCAATCGGTCCTGTCGCGTCGGCAATCGGTGCAGTCTGCCGAGCAGCGTGTAACCACGAACGAAGCGCGAGTAGAACGCGCGCGGATCAATTTGGCGGAGGCGGAGCGTGATCTTGAGAACACCTCCATCGTCGCGGGTTTTGACGGCGTCCTGAGCGAAGTGAGCATTGTCGAAGGCGGCCTTGTGGGCCAGAACGAGCGGGTGGCGACGCTCGTCGATGATCAAGCGCTCGAAGTCGCGGCGCGGGTGTCGACCGAGCAGTATTCGCGCCTGATTGACGAGACAGGCGCGCTGAAGCCTGCTGAGGTGAATGTTTCTCTCGACGTGTTCGGCGCAGATATCGTGGCCAAGGGCCAGCTTTCGCGTGTGAGCGCCTCAGTGGGTGAGGGCCTCACCGGGCGCCTTCTCTTCGTGAGCATGGATTCAGCACCGGGGTTCCGCCCGGGTGACTTCGTTAGCGTGGCGATTGAGGAACCGGCCGTGGAGCGTGTCGCGCGTCTGCCGGCCACCGCGCTTTCCGCATCGAACCGCGTGCTTGTCCTCAACGATGAGAACCGTCTGAGCGAGGTGGAAGTGAACCTTGTGCGTCGTCAGGGCGACGACGTTTTGGTGCGCGCACGTGGGCTCGCGGGGCAGCGGCTCGTCGCGGAGCGATCGCCGTTGCTCGGCGCGGGCATTCTTGTGAACCCGATCGCGCCTGAGGGTGCAGAAGCGCAGATGGCTGCGCAGCCGACAACGATCAAACTTGATGACGAACGCCGCGCCCGTCTTATCGCCTTCATCGAGGGCAACCAGCGGATGCCGGCCGAGGCCAAAGAGCGGGTGCTTGCCCAGCTGCGCGAGCCCGAAGTGCCCGCCGCCATGGTGGAGCGTCTCGAAGGCCGGATCGGAGGGTAAGCCATGCGCGATATGTTCCGAACCGGCGGCATCCTAAGCTATTTCACGCGTCACGGCACGGCGGCCAACCTGCTTTTGGTGATCCTTCTGGCCTCGGGCATCGCGGCCTTCCCGCAGATGCGCGCGCAGTTCTTTCCGGACGTGGTCGTCGACAACGTCACCGTTAGCGTTTCTTGGTCCGGTGCGGGCGCGGAGGACGCCGACGAAGGCATCGTGCAGATCCTGGAACCGGCGCTTTTGTCGGTCGAGGGTGTCACTGGAACGGTGGGCACCTCGCGCGAGGGTTCGGCCTCTGTCCGGCTGGAGTTCGAGCCCGGCTGGGATATGGCGCGGGCCACAGATGACGTTCAGGTGGCGGTAGATGCAGTGACCGGTGATCTGCCCGAAGGCGCCGAAGATCCCAATGTGCGTCGCGGCGCTTGGCGCGACAGGGTGACGGATGTCGTCATTCGGGGGCCTGTGGGCGCCGACCAGCTTGGCAACTTCGCCGATGAGTTCGTCACCCGGCTCTACGCCGAAGGCGTCACGCGGACCACGATCCGCGGCGTTGCGGCGCCCTCGACTATCGTGGAAGTCAGCTCCCTCTCGCTGATCCGTAACAACCTGACCATGCGCGACATCTCGAGCGCCATTCAGGAAGAGGCGGTGGCCGACCCCGCGGGTGACGTTAGCGGTGCGTCCCGCGTGCGCACCGGCGTTGCAAAACGGTCTGCGGACGAGATCGAGGCGATTGTCCTTCGCTCCAACGCCGATGGATCGAAACTCTTTGTGGGGGACGTGGCCACTGTCATCGTCGAGCCCATCGACCGCAACCGCGCCTACTTTGTGGGGGACGATTCAGCGATTTCCATCCGGGTGGATCGCTCCCCCTCGGGCGACGCGATCGAGATGCAGCGCATCGTTGAAGAGGTCGCCGCCGCGCAGGAAGCGACAATGCCCGAGGGCGTTCAGATCGAGCTGATCCGTACGCGGGCCGAGGCGATCACCGGGCGTTTGAACATCCTTCTGGACAACGGCCTGATCGGTCTCGCGTTGGTCGTCGGGCTGCTCTTCCTCTTCCTGAATGCCCGTGTGGCTTTTTGGGTGGCCGCGGGCATTCCTGTGGCCATGTCGGCAGCCATCGCGCTGATGTACATGAGCGGGCTCACGATCAACATGGTCTCGCTCTTCGCGTTGATCATCACGCTTGGCATCGTCGTGGATGACGCCATCGTCGTGGGTGAACACGCCGATTTCCGACGGCGGGTGTTGAAGGAAGATCACGCCACTGCTGCCGAAAACGCAGCCAAGCGGATGTTCACGCCGGTCTTCTCGGCCTCGATCACGACGATCATCGCCTTCTTTGGCCTGATCGCCATCGGCGGCCGGTTCGGCGACCTGATTATTGCGATCCCTTACGTGGTGATTGCGGTGCTGATTGCCTCGCTCATTGAGTGCTTCCTGATCCTGCCCAACCACATGAACCACGCGCTGGCGCATGCGGACAAAGATCACTGGTATGACTGGCCGTCGCGCCAGGTGAACCGGGGCTTTGATTTCTTCCGCGAGCGGATGTTCCGCCCTGTGATGCATCTCGTGATCTGGGCGCGCTATCCCATCGTCGCCGTGGCCTTCGTCGTCCTGGCCATGCAGGTCACACAGGTCATTCGTGGCGATGTTCAGTGGCGGTTCTTCAACGCCCCCGAACAGGGGTCGGTGACAGGCAACTTTGCCATGGCCCCGGGCGCCACGCGCGAAGACAGCCTTGCCATGATGCGCGAGATGCAGCGCGCCGTGGAGGAGCTTTCCGCAGAATACGAGGAGCGTTATGGCAACAACCCCGTCAGCTACGCCTTGGCGGAAATAGGGGGCAATTCCGGCCGCGCGATCGCGGGGTCTGAGACCAAGGATGCCGATCAGCTCGGCTCGCTGGCGATCGAACTCATTGATGCGGACCTGAGGCCCTATTCCTCCTTTGCTTTCGTGGGCGAGCTGCAGAACCGCGTGCGCCGACACCCGCTGGTGGAGACGATCTCCTTCCGGCGGTGGGGCTCCGGCCCCGGCGGGTCGGGCCTGGAGGTTCAGTTCCAAGGCGCCGACGCTGAGACGCTGAAAGAGGCCTCGCTGATGCTCCAGTCGGAGCTTGCGCAGTTCTCTGAGGTCTCTGCTGTTGAAGACAACCTCGCCTATGACAAGGAAGAGCTGATCCTTGAGCTTACCCCGCAAGGGTCGTTCCTCGGCTTCACGATCGACCAGCTTGGCCGCGTGCTGCGCGACCGTCTGAGCGGCATTGAAGCTGCGAGCTTCCCAGACGGCCCACGGTCGGCCACGATCCGCGTGGAGCTGCCTGAGGGTGAGCTGACCGCGGACTTCCTGGAGCGGATGCAACTACGGGCGAGCTCGGGCGAATACGTGCCTCTCGCCGACATCGTGAGCGTGGAACGCCGTACAGGCTTTTCGACCGTGCGGCGCGAGAACGGCATCCAGTTGATCACCGTCTCGGGCGACCTGTCCGAGGACGATCCCGCCCGCGCCACTGAAATCCAGGAGCTTCTGGCCGATGATATCCTGCCCCGCGTCGCAGAGCGTCATCAGGTGACGTTCGAGCTGACGGGCCTCGCGGAACAGGAACGCGACTTCCTGAGCGATGCACGCACCGGCCTCGTCATGGTTTTGGGCGGTATCTTCCTGACGCTCGCATGGATCTTTAGCAGCTGGACCCGGCCGCTCGTGGTGATGTTCATCATCCCCTTCGGCCTGATCGGCACGATCTACGGCCACGCGGTGTGGGACGTGCCGTTGTCGATGTTCTCGGTCATCGGGCTTCTTGGCATGACGGGGATCATCATCAATGACTCGATCGTCTTGGTGACCACCATCGACGAATACGCCAAGGAACGCGGCCTGATCCCCGCGATCATCGATGGCACCTGTGATCGTCTACGACCTGTCATGCTGACGACGGCCACGACGGTGCTGGGCCTCGCGCCGCTGCTCTATGAGGGGTCCAGCCAGGCTGAGTTCCTGAAGCCCACTGTGATCACCCTGAGCTACGGCCTTGGGGTCGGCATGTTCCTCGTTCTGCTCGTGGTGCCTGCCGTGTTGGCGATGCAGCAGGACTTCGGGGCACAGCTCCGCGCCTTCCGCCGGGCGACCCGCATGGGCCGCCGCGCCCCTCAGGCTGCAGCGACCGGTTTGCTGGGCTCTGCCTTGGTGGCAGCGGCTTTTGTGGTGACGCTGGGCTGGGTCTTTGCGACGGGTGGGATGCACCCCGAAGTGGTGGAGGTTGTCGGCCGCGACGGCGCAGCAACGGCCTTCGGACTGTTTGTCATGGCCGCAGCGGCAATCGCCGCCGCACTCTGGCTGCTGAGTTCGCTGCTTCTTGGGGGGCGGCGTCTCGTCAGGGGCTAAGCGCGCGGCGGCTTAGCCCGCGCGGCACCCTCGGATGTCCACGGCCTGATTGCCGCCAAAGACCGTCATCCGCACGCCGGAACGATCAAGCGCGAAGGGTACGCCGTCGTAGCGCACGAGCTCGGTCGTGGCGGTCAGAACGTCACCCACGCGTGCCATCGCGGGCTCTGCGACCCACACGGTGGGATCCGATGTCTCGATCGCGCTCTCTTCCCCGCGGGCGAAGGGCGGCATGGTGACCGACACGGTAAGCGCCAGCCCGTCCGAGATCGGCTCGATAGAACAGACGACATCCGTCACACCCGCTTCCGCCTCAGTCATTGGCCGATCCGCCATTGCAGCGGAGATATCTTGGTCTGCGGCGCCTTGAGCGGGCAGCATCGTATCGAAACGCACCATCGCTGGGACGCAGATTTCCTCGCACACGCCGATGGAAACTTCCGCGGTCAGACGAATGGGCTCATTCGCGTTTTCGCGGGTGATGTGGAGTGGGATAACGACCTCGTTCTCATAGCCGATCGAGCGCATGCCGTTTTGATTGAAAATCTCGGGTACTGGCCAGTGCGGACGCACCTCAGCGACATTGCTCGACCCGGTCCAGTCGAACATCGGGGGGATGCCTGCATCGCCCGGGGCGCGCCAATACGTCTTCCATCCCGGCGCCAACGACAGGCGAAGGGCGGCGATATGCTCCATCCCCGGCTCTTTCCATCCAGGCAGGACTTCAACGTCAATGACATCGGGGCCCGCGCCAAAGGATTGGGCGGACAACGGCGAAGCAAGCGCACAAAGTGCGGTTAGGAAAGCGGAACGCAGCATATTGCCGAGATACGCGGCAACCCGCCATTGCGCGAGTCACATTCGTGGGACAATGCGTGAGGATTCCTGTCACAATTGTTGCGCCGAGGAAGAGGAGCGTCCATGTCATGAGGGTGACCGACTCCAGTGACCCGACTCAATTGGCTCTGGCAGGGCATTTGTTGATCGCAATGCCCGGCATGGGGGATCCCCGCTTTGACAAGGCGGTCGTCTACATGTGCGCCCATTCCGAGGAAGGCGCCATGGGCCTGATCGTGAACAAGCCTGCCGCCGATGTGCGTTTTGACGATCTGCTCGATCAGCTCGATATTCCCAAAGCTCCGCATTCAGCCGAGATCCGCGTGATGTTCGGCGGCCCGGTGGAGCATGGCCGCGGTTTCGTCCTCCATTCCGCCGACTATGTCGCCAACGAGAGCACGCTGACCGTGGACGACGACGTCGGCATGACGGCGACGCTCGATATCCTCGAAGACATCGCGCGAGGGGAGGGGCCGACGCAATCGCTCCTCGCTTTGGGCTATTCCGGCTGGGGACCTGGGCAGTTGGAAGGTGAGCTGGCCGCCAACGGTTGGTTGACGTGCGAAGCATCACCCGAGCTCGTCTTTGGGACCAGCGCGGATGACAAGTGGGTGGCCGCGCTCGGCACCCTCGGGATCGATCCATTGCTCTTGTCGGCTGAAGGTGGGCGCGCCTGATCTTGCCAACGGCGCCCCCACGACCCAAGTATGCCCCATGGATGATCAAACCCGCCTCGAGCTTGAAGCCGCAGCATTTCGCCGTCTCCGCCAGCACCTGATGGAGGAGCGCACGGATGTGCAAAACATCGACATAATGAACCTTGCCGGCTTTTGCCGGAACTGCCTGAGCCGCTGGTATCAGGAAGCCGCAAACGAGCGCGGGATCGAGATGTCAAAAGATGAGGGCCGCGAGGCGTTCTATGGCATGCCTTTCTCGGAGTGGAAGGCGAAGTATCAGACCGATGCCAGCCCCGAGGCCAAAGCGGCTTTCGACGCCTCTCACAGCTGAGGCGCTAGCTGCTGGCCTCAGCGGCAAGTTTGCGGGCCTGATCGACCCAGCCATCCCGCAAGACGCGCCCCGAGAAGCCCTCGAGGTTCGCATCAACCCACGCGATTTCCTGATTGGACCATTTCGCGATCTGGTCGAAGTGGAAGAAGCCCAGCGAATTGCACAGCCGCTCTAAAGCCGGGCCAATCCCTTTGATCCTTTGGAGGTTATCCGGCCGCCCCCCTCGCGGCGCCGACAGTGTTGCGGGCTTCACGGTCTTTGGGCCAGGGCGCGCGGCCTGCTTTTTCGCGGGCTTTGGCGCCCGCGCAATCGTCACCGGCCCGGGGCGCGCGGCTGTGCGCAGGGTCGAAATTTCCGCCTCAAGGGTACGGATATGCGTGTCCTTGTCGCCATGCATCGCGCGGCATTGGTCAAGATCTGCGCGTAGTTGCGATGCCTCTGCCAAAGCGCTCGACATGGCCGACGACCGGTTCCAGATCAGCCACCCCGCGAAGAGCCCCAGCAAAATTGCGAGGGCCAAAAGCAGCCAGATCTCGCCCACTAGAAAACCAAAACCTTGAAACATGATCGGCCTTTCGTCGCTCTAAATCGTCAGTCCTGCGTTTCCGCCAACGCCGGTAAATCTTCGGTTTCACCATCCGTGCTTGTCGGCGTTTCCAAGCTGACGATGCTTATCGCCTCGGAGGCTACACCGCGCGTGGTCAATGCATCCCGAACGGCGGCTGCTATTTCTGCTGAAGCGGCGGCGCCGCTGAGGGAGACGTTGGGATCGTTGCCCAACTCTTCTACAAAGAGCTCGCCAAATTCCAAAGTGGCCAAGCTCGCAAGGCCTGCCGCCGCAAGATCGAGGAAGTCGGGGGATTGTGCTTCTATCTCGGCAATCTCGACGCCGTCGGGCAAAAGCTCGAGCCCGAGCTCGGCGGCCGTGCTGCCGAAGGGAAGCTTGCCCGAAATCACAATCTCTCCGTCCTGTGAGACGGCCGTCAGCCTCATGGGCGTGCCGTCATCGGCAAAAACCACATCAATCACAGGAGCTATGCCGTCGGGTAGGTCGGCGAAGGCTGCGTTCACATCGCTCAAGCCCGCGCGCGTGACACCGCCGGAAAGGATGATGTCTGTCGACCCGCCGTCGACGTCGGCGTCTCTTATGACCAGACGCCCACTTTCGAGCGCGGCCAAAGCGCGAAGCCCTGCTTGGGCAGAGGCGGTGAAATCCGGTGCCCGCGCGTCCACCTCGGAGACGATCATCGCCTCACCAAAGGCCTCTAGCCCCAGCGTCGATGGCAGGGAGCCGAAGGGCATCTTGCCGATCAGCGTGACAGTATCTCCCACTTTCTCAGCGGTCAGTCCGAGCGGGAGGCCGTCGTCGAGGGGCGCCAGCTCAGGCGCGATGGCAAAGGCCGATGGCGCGTCCGACAACGATGCGAGCGCGCGAGAGAGCGCCGCCCGCGTCCCGGAACCAGAGAGGCTCAATGATGTCCCTTCGATCGAAAGACGTCCCATGGGCAGTTCTGCAAGGGCGTTGAGCCCGGCCCGCGTGGCGTCTTCAAAGCCCTCGGGACCCAGGCGCAAGAACGGGGAGACTTCGACGCCCTCCAGAAGGATCTCCGTCATTGGTGGCACCTTGCCTGATGCCACCTGCGCGCCATCACTCTTTTCCACGAGCAGACGAAACGGTGTGCCGTCGTCCAAGGGCGTGAGGTTCAGAGCAAGCTCGCCGGGGGCATCTGCGAGATCAACCTCGATCGCCTTGATGTCGAGGGGTAGCTCCATGGTGCCGGTAATTTCGAGGCGCGGCGGTGTGCCGTCCTCGACGCGCATCGTGCCGGACGTGAGGGATCCAAGAGCGTTCAAACCCGCGGCCGCGAGAGCGACGAAGGCAGGGGATCGAGCACCTATTTCGGCGACGGTGATCGCGCCCGGCTCGAAGGCATTCAAGCTCAGCATCTCAGGCGTCGTGCCGAAGGGCAGTTTGCCCGTCAGGTTCCGGATATCAGGCCCCTCTGCCGTCAGCTGAATAGGTAAACCGTCGTCTGCGATTTGAAAGCGTGCGGTTGGCTTCAGGCCGTCCGGTAAGGTCGCGAGGGTCCTTTCCGCTTCTTCGATACCCGCCCGGGTTCCTATGCCGGTGAAGTCTGCCGAGGTCTCGGTCAGCGCGAAGGAGCCGCTATCCAGAGAGGTCAGCGCCTCTACAAGGCCTTTGGCTGCAACTTCCCAATCCGGGTCGCGGCCTGGGATCCGCGCGATGGTGAGCGCTTGAGCCTCCGCCACCGCCCCAAGCGGGGCAAGGAGGTTTGCATCACTCGTCACCGGCAACTTACCCGCCACGACGGCCCCGCCCCCTTGGCTATACTCCACGTTCAGAAAGAACGGGCGGCCGTCATCCTCGATATCGATGTCGATGGATTGCGTGAAATTCTCGGGCACGTCGCCCAGGGCGTTCTCAATCGCGCGAGCCTGGTCTGGAAGTGCAGCTAACCCTCTGAGCGTCAGACGCTCGTCCGCGATCTCCAGCGATGCTTCTTTTAAGGCCTCAATTGCTGTGGACGCCGCGGCGATGGCGCCAACCCACCCTTCGGGCGCGCCTGATGCGAGCGAAACCTGCGCCGCAGAGTTGCCGAGGAGCCCCTCGATTTCAGCCAGCGCCTCCGTCGTCGGCGCGTGGCCTTTTGCCGACACTGACCCGTCGGCCTTTGTCAGCTCAAAAGAATACGGTGCGGCAACCGGCAAAACGCTCAAGTCGTTTTGAACGTTTCGAACCCCCGGGATCGCGCCGAGCGCCGCGAGCAAAGCCTGTTCCTCTGCTTGAGTATCTGCGAGCCCAGAGATGGTAATTTCCCGCCCTGCGACGGTTGTCGTTGCG
>JBCBFV010000032.1:0-14783 GCA_038527425.1 Pseudomonadota bacterium | reverse complement strand
GAAGGTCTCGAGATC
Source organism: Pseudomonadota bacterium (assembly GCA_038527425.1). Taxonomy (GTDB): domain Bacteria; phylum Pseudomonadota; class Alphaproteobacteria; order Rhodobacterales; family Rhodobacteraceae; genus Shimia_B. Next base: position 14,768 of record JBCBFV010000032.1, on the reverse strand, counting down.
CCTGAGTGGTTCTCCTTCCCCGCCGTGGTCAACGAGTTGCGCAAGTCGCGCCCGCCACGCGCCAAGCAGGGCTTCACCGTCTTCTTCACGGGTTTTTCGGGCTCGGGCAAATCCACCATTGCTAACGCGTTGATGGTCAAGCTCATGGAGATGGGCGGGCGTCCGACGACGCTTCTGGATGGCGATATCGTGCGTAAGAACCTGAGCTCCGAGCTCGGCTTCTCCAAGGAGCACCGCGATCTCAACATCCGCCGGATTGGCTATGTGGCTTCCGAGATCACCAAGAACGGTGGCATCGCGATCTGCGCGCCGATCGCGCCCTATGCCACGACGCGTCGGGCCGTGCGCGAGGATGTCGAGCAGTTTGGTGCCTTCTGCGAGGTGCATGTCGCAACCTCGATCGAAGAATGCGAAGCGCGGGACCGCAAGGGGCTCTACAAGCTCGCACGCGAGGGCAAGATCAAGGAGTTCACCGGGATCTCTGACCCCTATGACGTGCCGGAAAAGCCTGAGCTGCGTATCGATACGATGGGCACCGATGTCGATTACTGCGCGCAGCAGGTTCTGCTGAAGCTGCAAGAGATGGGGCTGATCGCGGCCTAAATTGCGTGCTGGCCTGACGCGTGCGTTGGGCCGTCCCTCCGGGGGAAGTACAAAGCGCGAAGAAGATGGGGCGGCGCGGTGAGCGTCGCCCTTTCCTTTAGTCGGCGTTGGGCACGAAGAGCTGTTGGCCCTCGAGGGAGAAACTGGCGATGACCTCCTGGCCCGGGCCGGTGAGCCAGTTTTCTAGCCGTTCCGCTGCTGACGTCGCCTCCGCCGGGAGGAAGGCGTATTGGTTGAAGAGCGCCGGGTCGCCTTCGAAGAGGATGGCATGGGTGCCCCGGTTCCCGAAGGTGAGCCAGCTGGCACGGTCGCTCATGACGTAGGCGTCCATCGCAACGGCCGCGTTGAGGGTTGCGCCCATGCCGTTGCCGATTTCGCGATACCAGCGGCCTGACGCCCCGCTGGGGTCGCGTTCCGCCGTTGCCCAGAGCGCGAGTTCAGCTTTGTGTGTGCCGCTGTCGTCGCCTCTGCTTGTGAAGACCGATTGCGTGTCCGCGATGCGTGCGAGCGCTTCGGCGGCGGTGCCGGCTGATGCGATCACAGCGGGGTCTACCGCAGGCCCGAGCAGGACGAAGTCGTTATACATGATCTCGGTTCGGCGCAGGAAATGGCCGTCGGCCACGGCCTGAGCCTCGGCTTTCGGGGCGTGCGTCAGGACGGCGTCAACATCGCCCGCGGCGCCGAGAGAAAGGGCGCGGCCTGTCCCGACGACGATCACGCGGACCTCATCGCCCGAGGCTGCCTCGTAGGCCGGGATCAGAACGTCAGCGAGGCCGGAGTTCTCGAAGCTCGTCGTCACCGCAAGGCGCAGTTCGTCGGCCGTTGCTGGCAGCGCGAGGCAAAGCCAAAGCAGAAGTGATCTCATGTCTGGGTCTCCAGGAAGGCGCGGGCGGCCTCGGGCGGGTTTGAGAAGAATTCGGCGGGGTCAAAGGGCCCCTCGACAGCGCCTCTTTCGATCCAAAGGACCTCGCTGGCCAATCGCTTGGCCTGAACGGTGCTGTGGGTCGATAGAAACAGGCGCAGACCAGCGGCGGCACGCTCAACGATGATGCTTTCCATGGCGCGAACTGTAGGCACGTCGAGATTGGCGGCCGGTTCGTCGAGAAAGAGCACCTTTGGATCAGTGATCAGGGCACGGGCCAGTGCCAGCCGTTGCGCCTCCCCCCCGGACAGCCTTGGGGCATGGGTATCGAGGAGCGGGGTCAGCGCCAGCGCCTCGGCAATCTCTGCGCCATCGCCGGGAAGGCCGCGTAGCTTGAGAGGAAGTAGGAGGTTTTCACGCGCAGAGCGGCGCAAGAGAACGGGCCGCTGAAACACGAATGACTGCTGATCTGGAGTGATCCCACCCCACGACACGGTGCCGGTCCGGGGCCGTTCAAGACCATGGAGCAGCTTGAGAAGCGTCGTTTTCCCCGCCCCATTGGGGCCCATCAGGACAGTTACGCCGGAGGCCCCGAGCTCGAGGTCAACGGGGCCCAGCATCGGGGTTTTCCCGCGGGCGACCACAGCTTTTTCGAGCCTCACCATGGGCGGGTCCTCTCGGCGCGGGTCAGCATGTGCAACGAGATTGAAATTAGAAGCGAGATGGAGATCAACACAGCCCCAAGCGCTACGGCGAACCAGAGGTTGCCCTTGGACACCTCAAGCGTGATGGCCGTGGTCAGGACGCGGGTGAGGTGATCAATATTGCCGCCTACGATGAGGATGGCACCCACCTCCCCCACGGCGCGGCCAAAGCCAGCGAGCATCGCGGTCAGCAGCGAGCGCCGCGCATCCCAAATCAGCACAGCCATGCGTTGGCGCCGTGTGGCCCCAAGCGACAACAGGAGATCACGGTACTGGGCCCAGAGATCGCGCACGACCTGATGCGCGAGCGAGGCCACGAGAGGCAGCACGATGATCACTTGGGCCAGCACCATCGCCCATGTCGTGAACAGAAGATCGAGAACACCAAAGGGGCCCGCGCGCGACAAAAGCAGGTAAAGGACAAGGCCGACCACTACCGGCGGCAGGCCCATGAACGCGTTCAGAACCGCCACTGCGGCTCGCCGCGCGCGGAAGCGGGTCACCGCAAGCCAGGCCCCAAGCGGGATGCCCAGCGCGGACGCAATGGCCACAGCGCTCACTGAAACCAGGAGCGAGCGGATGGTGATCTCAACAAGGTCTAGGAACCAGGGCGCCATGGCTTGTCCCACTGCCAAGGCCGGACGCCGAAATCAAGCGACGAGGATACGATCTGTAACGCCACCGAGCATCTGATCGAGCGTCATCTCAGGCCCCTTCTCTGCCAACTCGGGCACCATGGAGAGATAGGACAGGCCGTGGACGAAGCACCAAAGGTAATAAGAGCGCTCGACGACAAGCGGTGTGATCTCGGGCTCACCCAGCGCAGCGCGGACTTCTTCCTGGACCAGGCCGTAGACGAGTTTGCCAGAATTCTGCACCTCGTCGTCGTCATTGCTGTCCATGTTCGCAAATCTGAGCTGAAACATGCCGGGCTCTTTCAAAGCGAAGGTCACATAGTTGCGACCCACGGCGATGATGCGCTCACGCGTGCCTTTTTCGTGCGCCGACAGATCGTCTTGAAGCTCTATGTAATGGCGCGCCATCGCATCGAGGACGGCGCCCTGAACCATTTCTTCTTTATTTTTGAAGTGCTTATAAGGTGCAGCAGTGGACACACCGGCCAGCCGACATGCGTCTGAGACCGAGAAATTGTCCCGCCCCTTTTCTTCAATCAGCTGCCGCGTGGCGCGGATAAGCGCGCCCCGAAGATCGCCGTGATGATACGAGCTTCGCTGCTCTTTAACCTGCTCTTCTGCCATTTTTGCAATCTGCACAGAACTTTTGCCCTTGTCAAAGTAAGAAGCCCTTACATATGTAAGCTTCTCTAACATGCAAGGAGATCGGCATGGCTCGCTTTGAACGCACGGGACGCTTCTTGAGGCAGGCAGTACGTCTGACCGTCAGGGTGGTAATCACTTTGGTTGTCATTGGGGGCGCGGGGGCTGCTGTCCTTTACGGCCAGTCCTTCTTGGAAGCACGCGCCGCCGCGGTGCCAGAGCCGGAAGCCGCGCCACTCACCGCCGTCTCTGTGCGCGAGCTGGAACTGCGCAATGGCTACAGCCAGACGCGCGCCTTCGTGGGCCAGATCGAACCACAGCGCACGGTCGCGGTTTCCTTCGAACTGGCGGGTAAGCTCATCGAGATCGCCGTCGACGAAGGTGACGAAGTGCAGGCCGGCCAACTCATTGCTGCTCAAGACGTCGATCTCCTGACTGCCGAGCAAAGCCAGCTGCAATCGTCCCGTGAGGCACTGGAAGCCCAGCTCGAATTCACCCTGCAGCGCTTGGAGCGTGCGGAAAGCCTCCTTGAGAGCGGATTTGCGAGCCAGGAACGGCTCGACCAAGAGATCTCCTCCCGCGATGAGCTGGCTGCCCGCATCCGCGAAACCGATGCTCGGCTCGAGAACATCGCCATCCGTCTGGAGAAATCCACGATTGAAGCGCCCTTCGAGGGCCGCGTGACGCGCCGATTCCTGGATGGAGGCGAGGCGCTGAGCCCCGGTCAGACGGTGCTCGAGATCGTTGAAACCGAGGCGCCTCTTGTCCGTGTCGGTGTGCCTTTGTCGCTGGCGCCAGAAAGCCTTCGCGACGCGGTGCTCGTCCTCAACGGTGAGGAATTCGAGGCCGAGTTTGTGACGCTGCGCCCCGACATCGACGCCACGACGCGCACGCGCACAGCGCTCTACCGCCCCACAAGCCCGATCCCCGCTGCCTTTGGCCAAACCGCCGAGATCCGCGTGGAAACCGACGTGGCCGCAGAGGGCACATGGGTCCCGGTTGCCTCCCTCAAGGAAGGCGCGCGCGGCCAGTGGACGCTCCTCGTGGTCAATGAAGAAAACGTCGTTCAGCGTGCCACGGCCCTCGTGATCTACGCCGAAACCGACCGCGTGTTCGTGCAGGGTTCCTTCCCCGAAGGCACCCGCATGATCGAAGAAGGCCCGCAGCGCGTGGTGCCAGGCCAGCGCGTCTCTGTGGTGGAGGGCTAAATGGAAACGCTCACCTACCGCTCCCCTCGCCTAGTCGTCCTCATCGTTCTGACGATGGTCGCGGCAGGTGTCGCTGCCTTTCTGTCGCTTGGCCGGCAGGAAGACCCCACCATCACCAACCTATTCGCTACCGTCACCACCCAGTTCCCAGGCGCCGACCCCGCCCGGGTGGAGGCGCTCGTCACCGCTGAGATCGAAGAAGAGGTCCGCACCATCGCGGAGGTTGACCTTGTGACCAGCGTCTCGCGGACGGGCGTCTCCGTGGTCTCGGTGGAGCTCATACAGACCTTGGGTGAGACGGAGATCGAGCAGACCTGGACGGACGTGCGCGCCGCCGTGGCCCGCGCTCAGACCTCGTTCCCAGCGGGCGTCCTTACGCCAGAGATCGATAGCGAAGGCATCAGCGCTTACTCGGCTGTCATCTCGGTTACGCCGACCCATCACGACGTGGCGCCGGCGCTCATCTCGCGCCATGCGGAGGTTCTCGCTGACACGCTCCGCAACATCCCGTCGACCCGCGCGGTAGACCTCTTTGGTCTGCCCGAAGAAGAGGTTTTGATCTCAGTCGACCCCGTTCGCGCCGCAGCCTTGGGGCTTTCGGCCACCGAAATCAGCCAGCTGATCACCGCGGCTGACGGTAAAGTGCAGGCAGGACGCTTGCAGGATAACGCTGATCTTTCGATCACCGTCTCGGGTGAGATTGAGGCTGTTGACCGGTTGCGCGGCGTTGTACTGCGCGAAAACGCAGACGGTGTCACGGTCACCCTCGCAGATGTGGCCGAGATCAGCCGTGGCATCCGCACCCCGCAATCCGAGATGGCCTTTGCCAATGGCAAGCCTGCCGTGCTCGTGGGGGTCTTGGCCCAAGACGGCGTGCAGATTGATGTTTGGATGGAGAGGGTCCGCACCTCGCTGGCCGAAGGGGCGGCAAGTGTCCCCTTCGGTCTGGAAGAAACGCTACTCTTTGATCAATCGACCTATACGGTCGAGCGTCTTCAAAGCGTGGCGACGAACATGGCCATCGGGATCGGCCTTGTGGTGGCCGTGCTTCTGGTGACGTTGGGCCTGCGTGCCGCGATCATCGTGGCGTTGGTTTTGCCCGTGGTGTCCTTGGCCACGCTGGCCACGCTGAATTTCATGGGCATTCCGCTGCACCAGATGTCGGTCACTGGGCTTATCGTGGCCCTTGGCCTCTTGGTCGATGCGGCCATTGTGATGTGCGACGAAGTCCGCAAACGGCTGGCAAATGGCATGGACCGTGAAAGGGCGGCGGGGGATGCGGTGCGCCGCCTTGCCGGACCGCTCCTGGCCTCCACCGTCACGACGGCGCTGGCGTTCACACCCATGATCCTGCTGCCCGGACCTGCGGGCGACTTCGTGGGATCGATCGCGATCTCGGTTGTTGTGATGCTGGTCTGGTCGCTCATCGTGGCGCTCACTGTGACCCCGGCCCTCGCGGCTTGGTTCATCAAAGCAGTGCCAGCGCGCGAAGGGTCAGGCCTCTTTGAGCGCTTTATGGGCCTCGTCTTGCGCAACCCGCTGCGCTCGCTGGCGATCTCTCTCATTCTGCCTGTCGTGGGCTTCTTGTCGATGTCGACGCTCACAGCCCAGTTCTTCCCCGGCGTGGACCGCGACCAGTTCTACCTTGAAGTGGACATGCCCGCGGGCACGAGCATCTCCGAGACGCGGGAAGCGGTGCTGCAGATGGATGCCTCCCTGCGCGGGGACAGCGGTGTGGAGAGTGTTTATTGGACGCTCGGCACGTCCGGCCCCGCCTTCTACTACAACATCACCGGCGGACGCTCTCAGGAGCCGGCCTTTGCGCAGGCGATGATCACCACAACGACCGAAGAAGACGCCGCGCGCCTCGTGGAAGCGCTGCAGGAGGAATTCGGCGCTGCCTACCCGCAGGCGCAAATCGTTGTCCGCGGCATCGTGCAAGGCCCGCCAGTGGCCGCCCCTGTTGAGCTGCGCATTGAGGGCCAGGACCCCGCAGAGCTACGCCGTTTGGGCGATGAGCTGCGCGCAATCATGGTCGCCAACGAGCTCGTCACCTCTGTCCGGACAGGCACAAACGGCGGCGCGCCACAGGTCCGCTTCGAGATTGACGAGGTGCAGGCACGTCTGCTCGGGCTCAACGTCACGGACGTCGCGAGCCAGCTGAACGCGGCCCTCGTGGGTGTGACGGGTGGCTCCCTCGTTGAAGGGACCGAGCAACTTCCGGTGCGTGTGCGCATGGGGGACGGCTTGCGCAGCGATCTCGCCGCGATCTCGGACATGCCGATCCTGTTGCCCGGTGCCGCGAGCCTCAGCGCGCAGGGCACCTATCCCGCTGTGCCACTCTCAGCCTTGGCCACCCCTGTGCTGGAGCCCGCCGAAGGCACCATCATCCGCCGCGGCGGCCAGCGTGAGAATACGGTGCAAGCCTTCCTCGTGCCCAATGTGCTCCCAGAAGAAGCCCTCACCGAAATCCGCGCGGTTCTCGATGAGCAAGGCTTTGAGTTGCCCGAGGGCTACGAGCTCAAGATCGGCGGCGACGCAGATGCCCGCGATGACACGGTAGGCAACCTCATGGCCTCGGTCGGATTGATCGTGACCCTCACGATCGGCACCATCGCCCTGACGTTCAACAGCTTCCGTCTGACGGCGGTGACGCTCGTCGTCTGCGGCCTCTCGGCGGGTCTGTCGATCCTCTCGCTGGCAATCATGCAGTATCCCTTTGGCATCGTGGCCATCATCGGTGTGATTGGCTCGATCGGCGTGTCGATCAACGCGGCGATCATTATCCTGACAGGCCTTCAGGCCGATCCGGCCTCCAACGCGGGTGACCGCGGCGCGATGGCCAAAGTTGTGGCGGGGTCGTCTCGCCACATCATCTCCACCACCATCACCACCTTCGGCGGCTTCCTCCCATTGATCCTCGACGGGGGCGCTTTCTGGCCACCGTTCGCAGTCTCCATCGCAGGTGGTGTCCTCCTCAGCACGGTCGTGAGCTTCTTGTTCACCCCGGCTGCCTTCGCCCTCATTCACCGCAAACTCCCACTTGCGGACAATGAAAAGGGCGAAACGCAGGCGCCCGCCGACGGCCCGCTGCCATTTCAGCTGGCTGCCGAGTAAGGCGCCCGCGGTCGAGCTTGATCAGCTTCTCTCCCTCACGGAACTACTGCTGATCACGCTCGGCCGCATACTCAGCTACGGCCCTGGCCACTTCTGCTTCCGTAAGGCCCGCGTGCAGAAACGTGCGGCCCATCTGAGAAATCAGATGCCCGGTCTCAGCTGGCACGTCCCCCTTTGGCGTGAAGACGAGATGGCTGAAATAGCGCTTGTCACCTTCGGGAATGCCATCCGCCTCTTCAAGCTGCACCAGCACGAAAAAGGCCAAGTTGAACACGGCATTTACAACGGTCTCATCCTTAGGATCGAGGCCGTGGGGCAAAAGGCCTGACGCATCGAGCTGGCTGATGATGGCCCGAAGCACCGACCGCCTGAACGACATCGCCAGCGGTGCAAAGAGTGGATCAGTACTCATCTCGAGGGGCACCCGCTGAAGGGATGTGGCTGAGTGTTTGTGCTTTGCGTTGCACGGGTGCGATTCACGTAGGGTTCCTCCGCTTGGCCTCTGAGTCGGCACGGCATTTAGGGCTGCTGTGAGGTCACGATAGGCCGCCGGGGGGCGCCGCGGGTGTGAGTTAAACGTCAAAAACGCAACTGGGGCGCCGGACTTAGAAGTCCGCGCTAAAGGCGCTCCATAATGGGCATCGATCTGAGCGTGCCCACCGGGTAGGTGCTGTCAAAAAGCTTGGCCTGATCAAAGTCAGGTTCGCGCGTCCGGAGCTCGGAGCGTACAGCGGAGGCTTGCTCCACCCTGTTCGACGCCGCGTGAAGCGCGAAGAGGAAGCGACGAATGGCCATGAAGTTCGGGCTCAGTGTGCTGGTGATGGTCGCGTCAAAAGTCGCGCGGGAGTAATCCTGCACGCCGATGCGGGCCATGCACGAGAAGGCCGTACAGAACGTCTTTTCCGTGCGGCCGGAGGCCAAGGCAAGGCCGCGCTCGGCCGATCCGATAGCCGCCTCGTATTCCCCGAGGGCTGTCTGGTAATTCGCGCGGAATGCCCAAGAGATCGGGTTGGCATCATTGGCTTCAATCGACTTCTTGCAAAGATAATCGCCATAGGCCGCATCGCGGGTGTGCACGAAGCTGTGCTGGGCGGCGAAGGCCAGCACCATGGAGTTGTTAGGGTCTTCGCGCAGGGCATCCATGATGACCTGCTCATTGTCGATCGGCTCAAGGAAATCAGCCGTCAGATGTTCAAACATCGCTGTATTGCGCACGAAGGCGCGCCAGGCGGCGTAAACCGGCTTCGGGTCAAGCTTGTAGGCCTGCGCCAGCATCCGGTCTGCGCCGACCAGAGCATGGCGGGAGAAATCGAAAAGCTGCTCTCGCCCGACCATGGCAAGGGCCAGCGGCAGATCTTCGAGCCTCCGATTGGCCCGCCCACTGGCGAGGAACTCGCCGATGGCTTGGCAGGTGTGGTTGCCGATACAGCTGAGAATGAAGTGGCTCTCGTCGGACATAGGCACGGCGATGGTTGAGAGCTCGCTGCGCCATTGCGTCTTGTTGGTTGCGTCCTCCAACCTCGTGGAGGCATAGGCCACACCGCCGCTGCTGGTGATATCGACCGTGATGAAGATCCAGGGTTTCACCCTGTCGAGGCTTCCCTCAAAGCTGGGGTCCTCGAGGTCGATGCAATCCACGTCGCCCAACTCAAGAGCGGTGCCGACAATCCGCTCTCGCAGGAAGTGGTAGATCCACTGATCTTCGACCTGCAGCTGGCGCCCCGCGCGGAAGACAAGAACCGGGCTGAGACGCTCTGCATCCGAACGCGCAGGCGCTCGGAGGGACGGGGTGATCGAGGCGTCGACCTCCACGTGTTCCTCTGAACGCAAGCCCCGCATCCAGCTCTGAAACGCCGGGTCCCGGATTTCGATATCCTCGAACAGCTCGGCGCCTGCATCTGGGATGCGCACCACATAGACTTGCGCCGGATCGAGTTGCACGTTGCCGCGTTCGCAAATCAGAACGCTGCTCCACTCCCCAAGTTCGCGGCGAATTTCAGAGAGGACCTGCCGCAAAGAGCCCGAGGCCTGCTCTGGCTCGCGGGTGCTCCAGAGCTTGTCCTGCAGATAGCGACGCGGGCGCGTGAAGTCGCGTGCCATCAGCAAAAGAGCGATCAAACCGCGGGCCTTCGCACCGCGAGGCGTGAAGGTTTGCCCGGTCTCATCCGAGATCTTTAGAGGTCCATCAATCTCAATGCGCAGCATGGCACCCTCGTGAAAGTTACGTAGGGTAGCTTAGACCAAGTCTTCTGGCCTCAAATGACGCCGACCGTGAAAAATGTGTGAATGCAACATAGACACTTGGCTCAAAAGGGGGGGCGCCGCTACCGTTATGCGTGCACAGACATAGTGGGAGTGAGCGAGATGAGTGTAGCTGGACTAGGTGGCCTGGGTGGCCTTGGAGGGCTCGGCGGCCTTGGTGGACTGGGTGGTCTTGGGGGCCTTGGCGGGCTCGGTGGCCTCGGTGGCCTCGGTGGATTGGGGGGTACACAGGGTCACGCGGGATCACCAAACTCTCCGTACATGTCCTCGGCGCTGAGCATCGCGATCGATGGGATCATCGATCCCGGCGCGCTGACACCGCTCACCCCGCAAGACTATGGTCCCGGTCCCATGTCGCGGATCGCCCGCACCGATCCACGCTACGTTCGCATCCTTTTGGTCGAACAACTGCGAAAAGGCCTGGAGGTCGTGGGTGACGATCTATCGAACGTGAAGGTAACCTTCTCGAACGGCGGCACGACCGAGAACATCTTTGAGATTACGCGCCCAACAGCCACGGTCTATGCCAGCGCGCAGATCGAGGAAGTGATGGCAGCCGTCGATCAACGCGCCGACCGCATGGCCGAGATCATCCTTCAACAGAACGACATCCTGTCCTTCCTCGGATCGACGGTGCGGATCCATGATGTCTCGCACGGGTGGTCGCTGGAGATGCTGCGCGCCACGCAGGATGTGGCCACGCTCGTGCATTCGCAACTCAAGCATCGCCTAACGACGCGGCGCCCTGTGGAGCTTTATCCCGAAACCGCGCCCATCATTCAGACGCCGCAACACAGCTCGCTTCCGAGCGGGCATTCGGTCGAGGTCAGCGCCGTGGCCTACATGCTCTCGCGCATGTCCGGAAAAAGCGAGGCCGAAACCCTGTCACCCGACAACCTCATCATGCGCATGGCCGAACGGATCGCCGTGAACCGCCACGTCGCAGGCGTGCATTTCCCGTTTGAGAGCTTTGCGGGCTTCCTCCTCGGTGTCACGCTGGGCCGGATTTGCCACGCGCGCCTCTTTGATCAGCCCGAGACCCTCTGGGCCTACGAGATCGCCACGGACGACATGGCCAATCAGAGCTTTACCCTGCGCGATTACCTCGAGGTGCAAGACGGCGGCTCCACCGTGGGCTGGTTGGGCGCAGGTGCCCTGACGTTTAACCACACGACGACGCCAGAGCTTCAAGAAGCCGCGTCGCGCATCGCTGGTGAGTGGACGTGACCCGCGCCCGTTGGGCCGAGAAAGACGCGCGATTTGATCAGACGATCCTCGGCCTGCCGAGCGAACTCGCGCAGCTTTCAGCCCCGGAGGCCGCAATATACGCCGCTTTCGACGTCACACGCATGCTCGACAGCCTGGAACGCGGGTTCCGGGGGCGCGACAGCCGCAGGGGATCAACCTTTGGCCTCGAGGACGTGATCCTCGAATTCGTCGACGCCTTTGAAGAGGTCCCCGCCGAACAGCTAAGCGAGCAGCCCTTCGGTGACGATCGCGACAAAGATAACCGCTCCCTCGATCCGAATGCAGGCCCCATCGTCTGGCTGGGTCCGCGGACCCCTAAACGGGCCGAACGGCGCGACAAAGGGATCGAGAGCTTCTTTGAAGCCCTGAAGAAGGGTCAAGAGAAGGCCAAGGTGGCGCTCGGCGTCGCCGATACCGCGATCGCCTTCGCGCATCAAAGGTTCCGCAAGATCGGCCCGAATGGGGAGCATCTGACCCGCTTCAAGATGCTGTGGCTGCAAGACAGGTTCCGGACCAACGATCCGTCGTCCTATTCGGGCATCCTCGCCTTTGGCACGCTCCTTTTGGAAAACGACATCAACGACATGTTCGCCGCCCACACCCATAACGGCGTGCTCGACGAACGCGGGGTCTATGCTGAATTCGAGTCCGTTCGGAGTTTTGGCCGTGATCTGTGGTCGCTCGATGCCGGTCATGGCACGGCGGTGCTTGATCTGATGGGCGGTGCTGTGCCCGGCGATCCGGGCTCTGATCGGCCCATCTACGGGGTGGAGCTTCCCACCGCGGTGGTCGCAGACACGTCAGGTGGGCTCTTCCATGGGCCGCTTGTGGCAGGCCTCGCAACAATCGCGCTGATGACCTTCATCATGAGCCCCGGCGCCTCGGTGATTATGAACGCCAGCATGGCCTTTGTGGGCGGCCCACACGGCGGCAAACGCGGTGGAGGCAAGGACCACCCGACCGCCCGCGCCTTGGCTCGGCTGCTGGACATTGCAGGAAACATGACAGGGCGCGATGTGCGTCTGACGCTGCCGTCCGGCAACCATCTGCAAGACCAGCTCTTTGCCGAGAGCAGCGATGTCACCTGGGTCGTTCCGCCCAATGATCGGACGGCCAGCTCCCTTGAGATCTGGCTTGACCGGTTCGAGCCCTGGAGCAGCGTCGCCAACTTTAGTCTCAGTGTTAAGGCACCCGGAGTGAACGCCGCTGAATTGGACGTGGCCCCTGCCCCCGGCACCTACCGCAGCCTGCTGATCGGGCAGCAAGAGGTTGGTCGGCTCTACCGTATCTCGGTTCCCGGCTCGGTCGCCGATCACCTCGAATTCGTGGTCTACCCGACCCATAGCTATGATCCCGCACAACGCCTATCGCCGCCTGGCTTCTGGGAGGTCAGCACCTGTGAGAGCCATGCGCTCTTCTGGAGCTTGCGCGATGACACGCTCTCAGGATTACCGGAAGCCGGGCAGCAAGCGCGTCTCAACGCTGGCAGCTATCGAAAGTTCGAGGTTCTGGGTGACTTCGCCACAACCAGCGATACCGGACGCCGCGGCGTGCGTCGCGACGGGTCGCTGTCGGTGATTGCCACGCCGGACCCCATCCATGGCGGCGGCACGAAGGATGCGCCTGTGATTGTCTATGGCTCGCAGGGTTCCCGGAAAGTGACTGCGGAGGACTACCGTTTCTCGGGCCTTGATCTCGATCTGAACCGACATGGGCTTGGCATGAACGCACTCGAGGCGGCCTTCCTGCCGCGCGCAGAAGTCTCAAGGTCGCTTGGTGGCCCCCTTTCCGCGCGACGCACAGGCCGTGGGACGCTCCGGCTACCGGGCACGTCCATGGCTTCGGCGATCTTTGCCCGGCACATTGCCGATCAAATGACGGGAACCTCCACGGGTGATCCAGAAGGGTATCGCGAACCTGGATAATTTGCCCGCGAAGGCGCGCGCCGCTGGCACAAGGTTTGATTGCATGGCGCGTTGACGTGCCCTGCGATCAGCTTGAACGCCCCGGTGATGTGCCATAGCGTCCGGCCTCGCGACGTCACTCTGGCTTGGCCTGCTCAGTGGCAAACACTCACGCGATTTGGGGCGGTTGTTGGTCATGGATGGCAGTTCAGGAATTGTGCTCTTCGGCGCCAAGAGCCCGTTCATCGTCGAGCATGAAGAGACGCTGTCGCGTTTGAAGACGCCCATCGCAGCCATCATCTCACTGGGCGGGCCGTCCCGCGCCACCTCTCGCGACAAGCTCGTCAACGTGGACGATGTTTCAGGCGCTCACCTCGATGCGCCGTTCATTCCATGCGCCTTCGCTACGGGCAATCGGATGGAGCTTGTACGCAAGGCCCTGAGCCTTGGTTTCACACTGGCAGGCCCGCTGATCGACCCCTTCGCCGCCGTCGCCTCGTCCTCCAAAGTTGGCCCGGGCAGCTACGTGAACGCAGGTGCGGTCATCGGCGGCGTCTCCATCCTCGGCCAGTGCTGCGTGATCAATCGAAACGCGAGCGTTGGGCACCACTGCCTTCTTTCGGAATTCGTGAATGTCGGACCCGGCGCGATTTTAGCGAGCAACGTCGTCGTCGGAAAAGGCGCATCCATCGGCGCCGGAGCCACCATTCTCCCAGGCGTCCGCATTGGCGAAAGCGCCGTGGTGGCGGGGGGATCGGTTGTGCGCAAGGACGTCGCTGCGGATTGCTTGGTGACTGGCAACCCCGCGCGGCCCTCACGGCTTCGCCCGTCTCAGACCGCACTGGCAGAGAACGATCAGGAATGAGTGCGCAGACTTCCGAGCTTTCCCTCCAACTATGGGAAGCGATCCAGAGACAGCCTGACAAGGTGTTTTGGAAGGGGCGGGCCGCCTCCTACTCCTACGCGGACCTCGAACGCGAAGTGCGCCGGGTGTCGCTTTCTTTGCGGAGCCAGGCGATCGGCAGCGGTCGTATCGTGTTGCTCGTTGGGCTTGATGACTGGGCGTCTTTCAGCACCTGGCTCGGCTGCCTTCTGAACGGCGTCATCCCCGTGCTCCTAGCGCCCGACAGTTCTCAGGATCGTGTCTCTAGCATCGCCGAGCGCGCCAAACCCGAGCTCATCCTGACAAGCGATGAGGCGCTGTCGTCCACACTTCAAGACGCAGGGCACGCCGTCGCCACCCCAGCAGACTTTCTGCCTGAAACCGTCGACGACGAAAGCGAACCCACCTTTGCTCTCCCGTCCACGAACACAGCTTACATCCTCTTCACCTCTGGCAGCACCAGTGCGCCAAAAGGCGTGGTTATTTCTCACAAGAACCTCGCCGCGCAACTCGCCACTGTCGCGCGGGTGTTTCAGGTGGGCGGCGCTGCGAAGGTCTACAACGGTCTCGTCCTCTATCACGTGGACGGGCTGATCCAGGGCCCCCTGCTCGCCGCCTATCAATCGGCGACGCTGATCCGGCCTGAGCCAATGCGGGTGGACCGCCTCGCCGATGACATGGAATGGCTCGCTGAAGAACG
>JBCBFV010000031.1:0-14891 GCA_038527425.1 Pseudomonadota bacterium | reverse complement strand
CTCTCTGGGAGGCCTGCTAGGAGGGCGGCCATCCGCGCCACGTTGCGATTATCTTCGCCCGCCTGATTGGCATCGCCCAGGATCACATCGTCCACTTGGCCAAAATCAACGCCCGGACTGCGTGCCACGAGCTCCGCAATGGGCAGCGCGGCCAGATCATCCGTGCGCACACCAGACAAGGCGCCGCCGTAGCGGCCAATGGGGGTGCGAACTGCATCAAGGATGAAAGCTGACATTGGATTCCGGTCCTGCTGGCTTGTGACAGTAAATACGTTACGAAAAATAAAATCAATCAAAATAAGGTAACATATTGATGTATTGGAGGGCGCTCAGGGGCGCATCGCCGCCGTGGCATCGAAGACGTCCAGCACCGCGCGCTGACATTGGGCCATGGCGCCCTCGGGCAGCAGGGCAATATGCGCCCAAGTGCCCTGTCTCAGCGCCATTTTGCGCCAAAGATGCAGGCACATCAGGCGCACCTGAACAGCCTCCTCGCCATCGCCGTCAAAGGCTGTTGCGGCAGCAGTGAGCTCTCGCGCCAAGTCGCGCACATGGGCAGGCACAAGGTGGTCTTCGAACCACGCGCGGATGTCGTCGTTAATCGTAAGCGCCATGGCCGATGGCGGGAGCGGGGTCGAGGACGGCACGAGGCTCAGCCCCCGGTCGATCCGCACCAGAGAGCCCATGTCATCGCTCCCATCGGGATCAAAGAGCGCCAGCACCCAGCCGTCCGCATATTTCGCATCGCGCCGGTAGACGTCCTTGCGGGCCTCCACCGTCTCCTGCAGACCATGCTCGGACAGTTGATAAAGCACCTCGCGGCCCTGCTTTTCCGAGACAAGCCAGCCGTCCTTCTTCAGCCGGTGAAGCGCCACGCGCATGGCCTCAGGCTTCACCCCGAGCGGCTCCAAGAGCGCCTTCAGAGCTTTTCCAGAGAGCTGCGCCGCCTCCGCATCGCCAAAGACCGTGGCGATGAGCGACCACGTCTTCACCGGCTCCAACGCAAGGAGGCGCGCAACGAGGGGGGAGGCGGCGTCAGTCATCGCGCCCGACAATAGCGGGGGCCAAGGCGACCACAAGTCAGCGCAGCGCGTAGGCGTTCATGGTCAAAAGCTCGTACTCGGCCACCAGATCATCGTCCTGGTTCGACAGCGTCACGTGCCAGCGGACCTCACCATATTCGTCATTGCGGCGCGTCTTGTGCTTGACCGTCAGGCGCACTTTCAGGCTGTCGCCCGGCTCCACCGGCTTCATGAAGCGCAGGTTGTCGAGGCCCGTGTTGGCGAGCACCGGGCCCTCATCTGGCTGCACGAAGAGGCCCGCCGCGAAGCTGAGAAGCAGGTAGCCATGCGCCACCTTGCCCGGGAAGAACGGGTTTCGCGCGGCGGCCTCGTTGTCCATGTGGGCGTAGAACGTATCGCCGGTGAATTCGGCGAAATGCGTGACATCCTCTTCGGTGACGACGCGCGGGGCGGAGTAGAAGGTTTCTCCGATATCGAGATCGAGGAAGCTGCGCGTGAAGGGGTGGTCGTCGTGGCGGATTTCCTCGGCCCCCGGCACCCAGCGCCCGCCGATGGCGGTGACGATGTCCGGGCTGCCCTGAATGGCGGTGCGCTGCATGTAATGCATCACACCCCGCACGCCGCCGAGCTCCTCCCCGCCGCCTGCGCGGCCCGGGCCACCGTGGACCATATGGGGCAGGGGGGAGCCGTGCCCCGTGCTCTCGCCCATGCTGTCGCCGTTGTTGAAGTAAAGCCGCCCGTGGAAGGCGCCTGCGCCCAAGGCCACCCGCCGCGCCACATCGCCATCATGCGTGATGACGGAGGCAACGAGGCTTCCCTGACCGCGATTGGCCAGTGCGACCGCGTGGTCCACATCGCTGTAGGGCATGATCGTAGAGACAGGGCCGAAGGCCTCAACCTCATGCACCACGCGCGCGCCGTCCGGGTCCGCGCAGTGAAAGAGCATTGGGGGCAGGAACGCGCCCGCACCATCCGCGCCGTGGAGCTCGAAATTTTCGGGATCGCCAAAGACCCGCTCCGCCTCCGCCCCGATCTGCGCGGCCTTGCTGAGCACATCTGCCTTCTGATCGGCGGAGACGAGCGCCCCCATCCGCGTGGCGGCATCCTTCGGGTCGCCGATCACCGTTTTGGCCAGCTGGCCCTGCAGCGCCTCAATCACGGCGGGCACTTCGGCCTCGGGCGTGATAATGCGCCGGATCGCGGTGCATTTCTGCCCCGCCTTGGTCGTCATCTCGCGGCTGACCTCCTTGATGAAGAGGTCGAACTCCGGCGTGCCGTGCACCGCGTCGGGCCCGAGGATCGAGGCGTTCAGGCTGTCCTGTTCGGCCACAAAGCGGATCGAGTTCTTCAAGAGATGCGGCGCCGAGCGCAGTTTGAGTGCGGTGTCAGCGGAACCTGTGAAGCTCACCACATCCTGGGGCGTCAGATGGTCGAGCATATCGCCAAGCCCCCCTGACACGAGCTGCAAAGCCCCCTCAGGCAAGATGCCGGAGGCCAGCATGATTTCGACTGCCATTTCAGCCACATAACAGCTCGCCGTGGCGGGTTTCACGATGGCCGGAACACCAGCGAGCAGGGTCGGGGCGAGCTTTTCCAACATGCCCCAGACCGGGAAGTTGAACGCGTTGATATGGACCGCCACGCCCTGCATCGGCGTGCAGATATGTTGGCCCACGAAGGTGCCCTTGCGGGAGAGCTGCTCCAACGCCCCGTCGAGGTAGACATGGGCGTCCGGCATCTCCCGCCGGCCTTTGGAGGCAAAGACGAACATCGTGCCGATGCCGCCGTCGATGTCGATCAGATGGTCCTTTTGCGTGGCGCCCGTGGCGAAGGAGATTTCGTAGAGGCGGTCCTTATGGGCACCCAGCTCCGTCGCCAGCGCCTTCAGCATCTTGGCGCGGTCATGGAATGTCATCTTGCGCAGGTTGGGGCCGCCAACGTTGCGCGCATGCTCCAGCATCTCGGGCGCGTCGAGCGCACCATTGCCTGCCCGCGCGATCACCTCTCCTGTCACGGCTGACCTGATCTCTCGCGCGGCGCTGTCTGATCCGATCCAGCGACCTGCGGCAAAGCTCTTGATGTCTTGCACGGCCATGACGTTCTCCCTGAACTCTGTCGCAAAGGCGCGCGACATTTAGTTGACCAACCGGTTGGTCTATGTATTTTGCTAGCGGGCGCGGGGCCGCAGTGCAAGCGCAATTCGCCCCGGGACCGATGGCTGGGAGGGTATCATGACCCCGAAAGAACGCGCAGAAAAAGCCGCCGCAGTCATGTGGGCCAATGACCGCGCGAGCGCGTGGGTGGGCATGAAACTGGACGCGGTGGACGAGGGCACGGCCACCATGTCGCTAGTCATTGAAGAGCATCACACCAATGGCCACGGCACCTGCCACGGCGGGGTGATCTTCACCCTCGCAGACAGTGCCTTCGCCTTTGCCTGCAACAGCCGCAACCTGAGCACAGTTGCCCAGCATACCTCCATCAGCTTCCTCGCGCCGGGACACCTGGGCGACCGTCTGATCGCCACCGCGCGGGAGGTGAGCCTCACCGGCCGCAGCGGGCTCTATGACGTGACCATCACCCGCGCCGATGGCACTAAAATTGCAGAATTCAGAGGCATGTCGCGCCAAGTACGCGGCACCCATTTCGACGAAGACTAGGGAGACCAATATGCAAGATCTCACCCCCGATCGCGGGTCGCTCGACCCGATCGAGATCGCCTCCATTGATGAGATCCGCGCGCTGCAGCTTCAGCGGATGAAATGGTCTCTCAGCCATGCCTACGAGAACGTACCGATGTACCGCGCGCGCTTTGATGAAGCGGGCGTGCACCCGGACGATCTGGAGACGCTCGCAGACCTCGCGAAGTTCCCGTTCACGCACAAAGCGGACCTGCGCGATAACTACCCCTTCGGCATGTTCGCCGTGCCGCAGGATCAGATCATCCGCGTCCATGCCTCATCCGGCACAACCGGCAAGCCCACCGTCGTGGGCTACACCAAGAACGACATCGACATGTGGTCAGACATGGTGGCCCGCTCCATGCGCGCCTCAGGGACGCGGCCCGGTGACATCGTGCATGTGGCCTATGGCTACGGCCTCTTCACCGGCGGGCTCGGCGCCCACTATGGGGCGGAGCGGTTGGGTTGCACTGTCGTCCCCGTCAGCGGCGGCATGACCGAGCGCCAGGTGACGCTGATCGAGGATTTCAAACCCGGCACGATCATGGTCACGCCCTCCTACATGCTCAATATTCTTGAACAATATCAGAAGGCTGGCATCGATCCGCGCGAAAGCTCCCTCAAGGTGGGGATCTTCGGGGCAGAACCGTGGACGAACGCCATGCGCGCCGAGGTCGAGCAGGCTTTTGATATGCACGCCGTCGATATTTACGGCCTCTCGGAAGTGCTGGGCCCGGGCGTCGCGAACGAATGTGTTGAGACGAAAGACGGCCTCCACGTGTGGGAAGATCACTTCTACCCGGAGACTATTGACCCTGAGACGGGCGAGGTCCTCCCCGATGGCGAGATGGGGGAGCTTGTCTTCACCACCCTCACAAAAGAGGGCCTGCCGATGATCCGCTACCGCACGCGAGACCTTACGCGCCTGTCGCCGGGCACGGCTCGTTCGATGCGGCGGATGGAGAAGATCACCGGGCGCTCGGACGACATGATCATCCTGCGCGGCGTCAATGTCTTCCCGACGCAAGTGGAGGAACAGGTCCTCGCGATCCCGGAGCTCGGGCCCTATTTCCAGATCACGCTCAGCCGCGAAGGGCGCCTTGATGCGATGGCCGTGGCCGTGGAGGCGACGCCGGATGCCGCTAGCGAGGACGCACGCGCAGCCTCCGCCGCGCAGCTGAGCCAGAAGATCAAGGATGTGATCGGTGTCTCGGCCGCTGTGACCGTCGGTGAACCCGGCACGGTGGAGCGCAGCCAAGGCAAAGCGCGCCGCGTCGTTGACCAGCGCCCCAAAGGCTAAGGCCCGTGCCGCGCCCTATCGCCAAAGACCACGACGACAAACGCCGCCACATCCTGAAAGTGGCCGCAGAAGTCTTCGCCCGTGAAGGGATCGCGCGCGCCTCCATGAACGAGGTCGCGCGGGCCTGCGGCACGTCAAAGGCCAACATCTACCACTACTACGCCAGCAAGGATGACCTGATCTTCGGCATCCTCGACAGCTACCTCTCGGAGCTGCGTACCATCGTGGCTGCCGTCGATCTGGCCCCGCTGAGCCCGCCTGAGAGGCTGCGTGCGCTGACCCGGGCGATCCTCCTCGCCTACGAGGGCATGGACAACGAACACAAGATTCAGAGCGAGGGCATCCCGCTCCTGCCGGCCGCACAGCAGACGATCCTGAAAGGCTATCAACGGGAGCTGGTTGAGGTTGTCTCAGACGTGTTGGGCGACCTCGCGCCGGGTAAGCTAGGGGACGATCTCCGCGCGCGCCGCCGGACTACGATGTCCGTTTTTGGCATGCTCAACTGGTTTTACATGTGGCAGCCCGAGGCCAGCCGCGCCGCGCGGATCGAATATGCCGATGAGGTGGCTGAGCTGACGCTCTCAGGCATCGGAGGGCAGGCCGCGGCCCGCTAATCCAAGAGCTGCTTCAGCGGGCATTTTCCGCAAAGCGCAGCGTGCTCACTGGTGCCTAGCGAAGGGTCTCGCGTCTGGTTGACCGTGAAGAGGTAATTCTCCAGCTCAAGCCAGGCTTCCGGTGACTGCAAATCGAGCTCTGCGGCCTTCAACGCGCTGGTGAACCCTTCCTGTGCCTTGCGACAGGCTTCCCCGCCCGTGGGGCAGTCGAGCACGTCAGTATCTTCGCTGCCCACTCTCATCCGGTGGCTCGCGGGGAAGGGGACGTTTGGCCGACTGACGCTGTAAGCGTTTTCAGCAGCGACTTGCCTTTTGCCGGTCCACGTCTCGTACGTGTCTTTTCGAAGTCTCGCTTCGACACTCGATTTGCCCAACCTGTTACCTGTTCCGTCCCTACCGAACCCGGCGTTGACTGATTAAATCAATCGAATAGACCAAATTATTAATCAGGATATTCGATCAATGAAGACCTCCGCCGAACGATTGCGCCTTCTTGCAGAGGTGTTTGACACGGGCTCCGTATCTGAAGTCGCGTTGCAATTGGGGATGTCGCAGTCTTCGGTAAGCTACGCGCTTGAGCGGTTGCGCGAGGATATGAACGACCCACTCCTGGTCAAAGTCGGTCGCACGTTAGAGCCCACAGCCTTCCTCCGGGACCGTATTCCTATGATCCGCCGCGTGGTCGCAGACCTCGAAGGCCTCCGAAAAAAGCCTACCTTCAAAGCCGCGCGTTTCACAGGGAGCCCGATCGTCCTTGCCAACGTCGCTGAAATGATGCCGCTTCTCGGGCGGGTGGCGGACGCCTTTAGGGCCGCCGCCCCCAACGCGCGACTAAGACTGCTCGAGATGGGGTCGCGCGCGAACCTACTCGAAAGCTTTGACAAGTTGCTGCCGGTCTGTGCGCTTACCGTCCGCTCGCCCAGCTATCCGCCGGAGCTCATGACCAAGCCGCTGTGGTCCTCTGAGCAGGTGATCTATTACGACGCCGCGCAGCGCGGGCGCGTATGGTCTGTCGCGGAGTATTTTGACGCGGAGCACGCCGTGCTTGATTTCGGTGGCGAGGCGCAAAGTACGGTTGATCAATCCGTGTCGCCCGTCGGCAGAAAGCGCAAAATTCGCGTGGGCGTACCCCAGGTTGCTGCGCTGGCCAGCATGATCAAAGGCACGAACCTGATCTGCACGATGCAGAAATCGCTACACAGAAGCGTCTTCTCAGGGCTCAGCTATTGCCCCGTACCGCTGCACGTACCCCCGGTTCTCTTCGACCTCGTTTGGCACAGGCGCGATAATGCGGATGTTATGGGGCAATGGATGCGCGATTTGATCGTCTCTGAGAGCGCGGCCGAACAAGAACGCATTACTGGCCAAGCGCCTACAGGCCTCTAAGACACCTCAGATCAGACCTTGCGCCAGCCGTGCCGAGCCGATGCTCGCCTCAGTCTGGGCTGCCATGTGCAATGGGCGCTCGAGAACCCGCTCGCGGATCGCTTTGAGGGTGACGTTCCGGCTCGCTCCGCCTGCGGTGTAGATCGCCAGCGGCGTGGGACCGCCTTTGGATTTGATCAATGCGTAGCACCGCGCTTCGATCGTCGCGATGCCTTCGAAGAGGCCGTGCAGAAACTCGGCGTCCGACGCAGGGCGCGGCGTGAGGCGCGGGGCGAGATCCGGGTCGTTCACTGGAAATCGTTCACCCGGCTCAAGAAGGGGGTAGTAATCGAGATCGCTGGCGATGCTTGGGTCAATCTGGTCGCTCAGCTGTGCAAGCTCGTCTGGTGTAAAGAAACTCGCCAATACGGCGCCCCCGGTGTTGGAGGCCCCGCCTACCAACCAATAGTCGCCCACGCGGTGGGAATAGAGGCCCATGGCCGGCAGATCGATGCGCTTGTCGCTCAGCACCTTGATGGCCAGGGTCGACCCAATGGACGTCACCCCCGCGCCACTCTCCAGCGGGGCAGCGGCGAGAAAGGCCGCGAT
This sequence comes from Pseudomonadota bacterium, assembly GCA_038527425.1. Classification (GTDB taxonomy): domain Bacteria; phylum Pseudomonadota; class Alphaproteobacteria; order Rhodobacterales; family Rhodobacteraceae; genus Shimia_B. Next base: position 7,300 of record JBCBFV010000031.1, on the reverse strand, counting down.
GCTGTCGGTCGTGCCCGCACAGACCTGAGCATTAGGCGACAGACCGAGCGAGCTGGCCACGTCAGGGTTAAGGGTGTCCCAAACGGTGCCGACCGCGTCGACGCGCGGCAAGAGCGCTGGGCCCAAAAGCTCTTTTATCCAATCTGGCCAGTCACTTGCATCGGGATCAAACCCCGTCTTCAACGCATTGTTGTGATCGGAGTGCCCACCGTGGCCCATGAGCGTGGCCGCGATGAAATCGGCCTGATGCAGAAGGTGCGCGGGCGCTGCGTCAGCCTCGCGTCGCAGGCGCAGGGCGCGCGCAAGGGCGGAGTTGCTGCCCTGCGCGATATGGTCCTCCACGGGACACTGCGCGGCGATTAGCGCGGCCTCATCCTTGAAGCCCTTGGAATTGTACATGAGCGCAGGCCCAACCGGTGCCAGCCCCTCGTCCGTCAGGACCATGGAGCCTGAGGTACCATCGATGGCGATGCGCCCGATTTCGGTGCCAGAACGGCCCAAGTCGCCGAGCGCTGACACCTGCGCGGTGATGCAGTTCGCGACCGCAACCCACCAATCACGCGCGTCGATCGCCGCGCCCTTTTGGCCAACGTGGGCCGCGCGTGCCGAAGAGAGAAGGGAGCCATCAGCCTCCAGCACCGCAGTGCGAACGCCGCTTGTCCCAATGTCGATCCCGAGGGCGAGCGTCATGCCTCCGCCGCCAGCGCCTGCCGGTACTTTTCCGCGTCCCAATTCAACAGCTCCGCTTCCGCCGTGGCTCCGATGGGCTCTACGTGCCAGTCTTCTGGCAGGCGGCGCAAGACGTCACTCAGGCAGGTCAGCATGGCTTTCTGCGAAGACGTGGCGCCATCGCGCAACAAGACGCCGTCACCCGCCACGATCGCCGGCGGGGCGCCGTCGTGATCGGCGCTGGGCAGGCGGGGGCCGAGGAAGACCACATGGTCCGGATAGTACGATCCGCCGAGCGCCAAAGCGCGGGCGCGTTCGTTCGTGGCGACCCAACTCTCTGGCGCCCAGGAGAACCCTTCGGGCGCGTCCGCTGAGGGAGCGGGCGCCACTTCTCTTGGCCGCAGGGCGAGCCGCGCCTCCACTTCGGCCAGGGTTTGTGAGACGGCCTCAACGCTCGGCCCAAACACGATCAGACCGTGGTTCTGCAGGATCACAATCCGCGTCTCGTCGGTCACACGCGCCAGAATTTCTTGGGTCAGCGGCAGTCCCGGTTTCGCATAGGGCACCGTCACGAAGGGCAGCCCTGAGAGCTTTTCTTGCGCCGCAATGCGGCCTTCTGGGCTGATGGCATGCGCCAAAGTGGCCACCGAATGTGTATGGGCAACGACCGGCTGCGTGAGCGCTGCATGAAACGTCGTCTCAATCGAGGGGCGCAGCGTCACCGCGGGATCGAGCCCCGTGCTCTTGCAGCTCCCGTCGCCTGCGCCAAAAGCTTCGGCCTTTGCAGCGGCATGGTCCACGGCGACAAAGATTTCGCTTCTCTCGGCGTCAGCGAGCTCCGTGCCGGAGGCCTTGATCCACATCACGCCATCGCCTTTGACCGAGGTGTTGCCCCCGGGGCCCTGAACCTGCAGCGGGTCCTGACCCAAACGGGCCGAAAGCGCACGGAACTCGGGCGTAAGCAGATCAGGACGTGTGGTCATTGCACTTCTCCAATGAAGAATGTGGGGGCGTGGTCGGGTGCGAGGACGCTGAGCGCCTCTTGCCAAGGCGCATCCCGGAAGGCCGCTGCATAAAGCCCGGAGCCCACCAGAACACTGTCCCAGCCCGCGGTAGCCGCCCCCGCGATGTCATGTTCGAGGCTGTCACCCACCATCAGCAGCTTTGACGTGCCCATGGCGCGGGCCAAGCTGTCGAAAATGGGGCGGTGCGGTTTGCCGTAGAAGGACACGGTGCCCCCCATGTCTTGGTACGCAAAGGCCAAGGCGCCGGGGGACAGGACAAACCCATCCTTACGCGGCGACTTGCGGTCTGGGTTCGAACAGTAGAGCGGCAACCCACGCGCAAGCGCCGCCGTCAGAAACGGGCGCCACCCTTCGAGCGCGCTGCCATCTGGCAGCCCCATGAGCAGGATCGCCTCAGCCTCGGCCAACGACGTCAATTCGATATCGAGACCCGCCGCCCAATGGGCTGCATCGCCCTCTGCGCGCTCCACCGGGTGAAAGCGGCGCGCGGGCACAAGACCGCGATCAATGTCGCGCCAGAGCGCCTCGCCGCTCGTCATCACGGTGTGGAACGGCACCTCAAAACCCATGGCGCGGATGCGTTCTGCATTCGGGGCCGCGCGCTTGCCGGAGTTCGACAGCACAGCCGCCGGACGGGGCAGGGAGGCCAAGCATTCAATAGCATTGCCGTAGGGCGCCGCGCCGTTGTGCAGCACGCCCCATTGGTCAAAGACCACCGCGTCATAATCGGCGGCGATCTCTGCGATGCTTTGAATGCGCCGGGTCATAGGTCCCTGGGCCGTTAGTATTCGGCCATGTCCTTGGGATCGGTAAGGCTGGCGATATAGGCCTCGGCCTCTGCCTCGCTCATCGCAGGCGCGGCTTTGCCCGCAGTGCCCGGAGGCATGTCGCCAAAGTAGAACTTGTAGCCCGGGATGGGCTGGCGGCGGTTGCGGATGGGCATGCCCTCGTAAGGGAACACGTCCGAGCGCGCGTTGGCGGCCTCGTCATGGCAAGGCAGCACGTAATCGGCGCGCTTGTCGATTTCTTCTACCGACTTCCAGCCCTCGTAAGAGTTCACGAAGCGCGCAGGCACCCAGTGGCGCCACTTCTCAGCCGGATTGGGCTCCAGATTCCGCTCAACGAAGATCGCGTCGCCCACGACGCAGATGTCGCCCGCGCTCGTGGCCACGGAGACAGCCATGTGGCCTACCGAGTGGCCCGGCGTGTGGAACATCGTGATGCCCGGCAGGACTTCGCATTCCTGATCCACAGCCTCAAAGACGCAGCCCGCATAGGCCTGTTCTACGCCGATGTTGGCCTCGTAGGTGCGGTAATAGAGGGGCAGGGGATTATAGGCCATTTCGATCTCGGCCTTGGGTGCGATGTAGCGCGCGTTCTTGAACATCTTCATGTTCTGCACGTGATCCCAGTGCAGGTGCGTGAAGACGATCGCGTCGATCTCGTCGGGGTGCACGCCCAGCTTCTGCTCGAGATGCTCGTGTACCTGAAGGCAGCCGCGCTTTTCGCATTTGTGGTGGTACTTGGTGGCGCGCTCTTCATCCGGCAGGCCAGTGTCAATCAGGATCTTGTGCTCTCCGGTGTCGACATAGTGGCAGTAGACCGGGTTCCAGTATTTCTTACCAGCCGGCCCCTTCCAGAAGATGTAAGTGCCAAGGTCAGCTTCGAGCCATCCTGTGTTGATCGGATAAATCTTGGTCTCAGCGACGCCCATGCTGACCTCCCGTATGCGGCGAATCTATTGTGTATACAAAAATGCGAAACGGCATGCCGACGCAAGAGGCTTTCTCGGGTCGGAGCAGATTAATTCGCTTTTAGGGCCTGCATGAAGGAGGCTGTCATGTGCGCGCGCATGCCTTGGGATGCAGTGGAGGAATCCTCGGAGAAGATATCGTCGATCAGGGCCTGGTGGCTTTTGGCCGAGGCAATCAGATCTTCGCGGCCTGCGAATTTCTTGGCGCGGAAGGGCCCGGTGCGGCGGCGAAATTCCGAGGCGATCTCGGCCATGTAGGGGTTTCCTGTGGCGGCATAGATCGCTTGATGGAAGGCCTCGTTGGCATGAAGATAGGCCGCGCGATCGCCGCTCTCGGCGGCTTCAATGCAGGCGGCTTGCGCGCTCAGGATATCCGAGCGCGTCAATAAATTAAGGCGTTGCGCCACGATTCGGGCGCAGGCGGCCTCTATTTCATGCATGGCTTCGAAGATCTGGCTGAGCTCTTCGCGCGAATATTCGGCCACGAAGACCCCGCGCTTTTCGCCTTGTACCAGAATGCCCTGAGCCGTCAGGCGCGACAGCGCTTCGCGTACCGGTGTGCGTGACGCCCCAAAGCGCGTCGCCAGCCCCACCTCATCAAGGCGTTGTCCGGGGGTAAGCTCACCTGCGCTGATTTCTTCCATTAAGGCCTGCTCAATACGCTGTGCGGCGGATTGGCGGGTCTCACTTGTTTTAACAGCGTCACGTGGCATCGGTCTTCCTTTGTAGGTGCCTTGTACCCCAATTTTGCCCATCTGGCAAATTTGTATGTTTACTTTTCAGTTTGTATACAAAATAGTCACCGCAACTGATGGGAAGGGAATCGATGCCAGAAATTCGGCTCGACGGTTTGGTGAAGCGTTACGGAAACGTGCAGGTACTGCACGGGGTCGACCTCGCCATGCACGACAATGAATTCACGGCGCTCGTGGGCCCCTCGGGCTGCGGGAAGTCGACGACACTGCGCATGATCGCGGGGTTAGAGGATGTGTCCGAGGGCGAAATCTACATTGATGACCGCCCGGTGAGCCAGCTCGACCCCAAGGATCGCGGCCTCGCGATGGTCTTCCAAGACTACGCGCTTTACCCGCACATGGATGTGGCGCGGAACATCTCGTTCGCGCTGCGCCTTCAAAAGCGCCCGAAGGCTGAGATCGACGCGAAGGTGCGCGAAGTAGCCGAGATCGTGGGCCTCACGGACTTTCTGTCTCGCAAACCCGGCGCTTTGTCCGGCGGCCAGCGGCAGCGCGTGGCCATGGCTCGCGCGCTCGCGAAAGACAGTGACATCTTCCTGATGGACGAACCGCTCTCGAACCTCGACGCCAAGCTGCGCGGCCAGATGCGTGCCGAGCTCGCCATCATGCGCCAGCGCGTGCAAAAGAACATGATCTACGTCACCCACGACCAGATCGAGGCCATGACGCTTGCCGACCGCATCGTCGTGATGCACGGCGGATATATCCAGCAGCAGGGCACCCCGGCGGAGCTCTTTAAGTCGCCCGCCAACAAGTTCGTGGCAGGCTTCCTCGGCTCCCCGCCCATGAACTTCCTCAGCTCCACGCTGACGATGGAGGGCGACACGCTCTTTGCCAAAGGGCAGGGGTTCAACATCGCCATCCCAGCGGAGAAGGCCAAATCGCTGGGCCGCACGGATGGGGCGGTGACGCTCGGCATCCGGCCCTCCGATCTCAACCACGATCCAAACGCGCCCGACGAGACCGCGCTCGATCTGCAAGTGCAGGTCAGCGAATACATCGGCGCGCAATCCGTTCTGATTTGCGCCTGCGGCAGTGCCAACGTCACTGTCGAGCTCAAATCCGAAACACCGATCGCCCTCAACGAGACGCTGCGCTTCGCGGTGCGTCCCGAGGCGATCCATCTCTTCGACGACAAAACTGAATTGGCGCTCTGACGCCGACTATTCCAAATGGGAGGAACGAATATGTTGAAGACTTTGAAGGCCAGCGCCGTTGCGGCACTGCTTGCCAGCACCGCCGTTGCAGGTGGTCATGGCGGCCCCTACGACGAATACGCAGGCCAAACCCTGATCGTGAACTTCCCGGCGCACCCGCACTACGACGCGGTCATGAAGATCCTGCCGGAATTCACCAAAGAAACGGGCATCGAGGTTGAGGTGGACCAGCTGCCTTACCTGAAGATGCGCGAGCGTCAGACGCTCGAGCTGGCGCAAGACGCAGGTGAGTATGACCTCATCGCCTACGTCGTTTTCTCCAAGGCCGACTATGTCTATGCCGACCAGCTGGAGAACCTGGCCAAGTACTTCATGAACCCCAAGCTCGCCGATCCGTCCTATGACGCCGACGACCTTATTGACGGCTACGTCTACAACATCGGCTTCGCAGGCGGCTCCAAGGGCTACCTCGAAGGCAAGACCGGTTCGCTCTTCGGCATTCCTTACGGCTCCGAGACCTCGATCCTCGGTTACCGCAAGGACATCTTCGAAAAGCACGGCCTCGAAGTGCCTGAGACCTATGAAGAGATGCTCGACATCGCGTGCCAGATCCCAGAGCTCGAGCCCGGCATGGGCGGCCTTAGCTCCCGCGCGGCCTCTGGCCACCACGCGTCCCACGCGTTCCTTCTGCACCTCGCACCGCTCGGTGGCCGCGTCTTTGATGACGACTGGAACCCGATCGTAAACAACGCTGCTGGCGTTGAGGCCGCAGAGGCTCTCAAGCAGATCGTGGATTGCGGCCCTGAGGGCGCAGCTTCCTTCGGCTTTGGTGAGGCGCTTGGCTCCTTCCTGAATGGCGACACCGCCATGTTCCTCGACACCACCGTCGTGGCCGGTCAGATCAACGACCCAAGCCGCAGCCAGGTTGTCGGCAAGGTCGGCTGGGCCATGCACCCGATGGGCGTGCGTCGCGGCTCCCAGACCGGTGGTTTCGGCATCGGCATCCCGTCGAACGCTGAGAACAAGGAAGCGGCCTTCCTGCTGATGCAGTGGCTGACCTCACAGAAGGGCGACAAGCTCGTGGCGATGGCTGGCGGTAACCCGTCGCGCTTCTCCACCCACGCAGATGCCGAGGTGAACGAGAAGTTCCCGCACATGGCGACCTTCGGTGAAGCGCTCAAGCACGCTGACCCTGACTGGCGCCCGATCATCCCCGTCTGGGGCAAGATCAACGCGGATCTCGGCACGACGCTCTCCAAGGTGCTGACCGAGGACCTCGACATCCAGGAAGCGCTGGATGGTGTGGCCGAGCGGACGCGCGGCGTGATGGAAGAGGCCGGGTACTACACCTGGAACTAATCTTCCGCTGATCCTCCCGGGGTCGCGCCACGCGCGCGGCCCCAACTCTTGGGTGCATCCCTCGCACCAATCGGTTTTCGGAGCTCTCGATGTCCACCGCACGCGCCAACCGCATCACGCCCTACCTCTTCATGGCCCCGGCGGCCGTGATTATGGCCATCGCGCTGCTCTATCCTCTGGGCTTCATGGTCTACGGCTCTTTCCGCGATTGGGACCCGTCCCAATCCATCGGCGAGACAGAGTTTGTGGGCTTCAAGAACTACGTCACGCTCTGGTTTGACCCGGCTTTCCGCGAAAGCCTCTCCGTGACACTCATCTTCGCCTTCTCTGTGGTGACGGCCGAAATGATCTTGGGCGTGGGCCTCGCGCTGCTGCTCGATCGCAATATCCGCGGCATGTCGCTCCTGAGGACGCTCTTCATTCTGCCGATGATGATCGCCCCCGTCGTGGTGGGCCTGATGTGGCGCTACATGTACCACCCGACAGTCGGCACCTTTAACCGCACGTTGAAATCCATGGGGCTCGAGGGCGTCGATTGGCTCGGGCAGCATGCGCTCCTATCCGTCATCATCGCTGACATCT
>JBCBFV010000030.1:0-15296 GCA_038527425.1 Pseudomonadota bacterium | reverse complement strand
AGAGCATCTGATGCGTTGGTCGGCTTGGCCGAAAGAGACCAAATCAACCTGTACCGTCGAAGGTGCAGATGGAGAAACAGGCGCAAAAACCGTGTTCTTCACCAAAGGCATACGAGTTGGTCATCAGGAAGTCGTAAGCCTGAAAGAGAATGAAGAAGTTGTCCTCACGCTTGTTGGCCCTGGACCTCCACATAAACCGAAATTGACTTTCGAACTTCGCCCCGAAAGCGACAGGCGGACCCGCGTGCTGGCCCATTTCGTCAATGAACTACCGCGCCCGTTCAACGCAATCTGGAAGTTTGCAGGTCTTTCGAAATGGACGCGCGAGATGCACCAAAAGGACCTTGCCGGTCTCAAGGCATTTTCCGAACCGCCGCATCGGGACATGAACGGCGATGCCGTGGGTCGACCACCACAGGGCGAAAACCCTTACGAGCAAAACAAGCAGGTGGCGTGACTAAGGTTTGGGCGACTTCGCCAAAACCTTTCGGGAGCGGACATTGGCGCAACGGCAGCGAAAGACCGTTTCGTCCCGCAAAGCAGCCCTTCAGGCAGATGATCGATGCGCTGGGGCTCCAGCTCCGCCACCGGACAAAAAAAAGGCGGCCACGCGGGCCGCCTTTTCAATTTCTAGACCCGAGAGCCTTAGGCTTTCTTGCGGCGCACCATGGCGAGGCCGCCGAGGCCCGCGAGAAGCAGGAGGCCGCCCGCAGGAAGCGGAACCGGCGCGAGGTCAACGCTCGTCAAGATGGCGCCGCGGTTGTCGCCCCCGGCGTTCTCGAAGGACAGCGCACCGCCCGTCGTTGCGAACGTGAAGCTCGTGGAGGCGTCGTCTGCAGAGCCGATGCCGGAGATGGTCGTCGTCCAGTCACCGAGCGTGATCGTCACGGACTCGGTCGTGCCACGGCCGCTGCCGAGAAGGCCGATGTCCAGGGTGTAGGTGCCTGCATCGAACACGATGCTGGAGAATACGCCGGAATTGCCGGTCGAGCCATCAAGGTCGATACAGTTGCCGGTGCCCTGGCACAGGTCGCCAAAGCTGTCGCCCTCGGCCAGATAGTCGATGGTGCCGTCCGTCGTGGACCAGTTCCCACCGAAGAGCGAGTCAGGCGCGTTCAGGACCGTCGTAGACCCGTAGGTCGAGAAGTCGTCGCTGAACATGGTCGCGGCGCTGGCCGCACCGGTAGAAATCAGAAGTGCGGCGGACACCGCAGCAAGGTTTTTCAGCATAGTTACATACCCCCTAGGTAAACCCATAAAGTGTTACCGGACCCGGATGCATGAAGGGTTGCTCCAGAGTCAAAGCATTTTTAGGAAACAATCCCTTTTGAAACCTGGCCTTGCAGGCGAAATGCTGCGTTCGCAGGCATCCCCTTGCTGCTCGCGTATTGGCCATCGCGCCGGGCCGATGTGCCGGGGTGTCGAGACTGGAGCGGCTCTTCGCGGTTCGCTGCGCCACGGAAAGTGCCAGATAAATTCAACAAAAAGGACAACTTTGGGGTCTAGAACCGCTGCGCGGCGCGCGCTTCTTCGGGCCGGGCGAAGTGATCTGTTTGAAAATGCCGACCGTTCGCTGGATCGTTTTGAGCTAAGAGCTTTTGGATAATATGCGCTTTCTGAAGAGGCTCGTCTCCCGCACGCAAGCCGCCTCCCCTCCTGAGAACACGCAAGCCGCTCCCAGCGAGCCTGCGCCCCGCAAATACAGCGAGATCTGGTATGATGCGCTGCATCTGTCCACGACGGACGATCCCACGGCGCCCGCGATCCCGGGGTCGTGGATCTGTGGGCAGCCAACGCTTCCCAGCGGTGTCGATTGGCCGGTCTACCGGGCCGGGAACGAAACCCCGGTCCCAATGCACTTTTATGCGCAGCTGAACCTGCAACATATTCCGGACGTCACGGAAGACAGGCTGATGCCGACGACTGGCACGCTGTTCTTCTTCTTTGCGCCGATGATTTCGTGGGAGGAAGGATACCTGGCTGGCCGCGTCATCTACGTCGAGGAAGAGGTCGCGCAGTATCCGCCTCGCACCGCGCCGCCGTTCCCGAGCTTTGGGGATTTGCCGGACCATGGTGCCTTCAAAGACCTTTATGACACGAACGCCGAGTACTGGCAGGACTGCTACAAACACATATCCTTTGTGCCCCAGGCCGCGAAACCGGTGGAGGTCTATCCTTTCAAGGATGCCCATCCTCGAAGCCCTGGGTGGGCGTCCCATTGGGTGGCAACGATGGAAGCGTTTGAGGACGCGACAGCCCATCGGCGCACGAAAGCGAAATGGTCCGACTTTGCCTATCATCACATGTTTGGTGGCGACCGCCCGATCCGCACGCGGGGCGGTGAGGAGAACATCAACCTCCTCACCTTAGACTGCCATGGGATTGCGGGCATGATCGACGAGGATGTGGGCGATCTGGAATTCTCGATCTCGAAGGACGACCTGCGCCATCGCCGTTTCGAAAACGTCGTCTGCACTTACGTTAAGTGATCTCGGTCTCGTTCTGCTGTCTCAAAGCCCTGCGAGCGGGCTATTGGGCCAGCAAAGCCGCGCCGTAGTCGTCACCGAGGTTGCGATAGATTGCGTGGTAATGCCCGGCATCGGCCCCGATCACGCCTTGGGTCGAGAACTCGATCAAAGCGCTCGGCGACTGGAACTGGAAATAGATGCGCGTGCTGCCGTCGGTTTCACCGTTCCAGGCGAAGGTGCTTTGATCAAATTCGGCCCTCAGCGCTTGCAGGCGTGTGGACGCGGCGGGCTCGGGCATGAGGCCGACTAACTCGCCGAGCAAGACTTCGAGCGCGCCCGCCTGCGGCGCGGAGAGCTGCGAAAGGGCCAGGCCTTCTTGCGCGGGCACGAGGTCGTCATTGCCTGCCCCGGCATAGACCTCTTCGGGCCGCTCGCTCACCCTCGCGGAGGCGGCTTGCGCGGGCTCCAGCGTTTCCATGAACGCGAAGGCGGCCACCGGCACGCCACCGGCTGGCAAAACCTGCGCGCCGTTGTCCTCAAAGTCGGCAGGTTCGGTGCCGAAGAAGAAGGGCGAGAAGACCATGCGATCCCCGTTCACGGCCATATTCAGCGCGAGGTGATGGCCGCCAAACTGCCAGGCCCAGGCGCCCTCCTCGCTGGGCGCGCCGTAGATCGCGACCCAGAAGTTGTCGGACCCCCAGCCGAACCGGGGCGCGCCCTCGGTCTCGCCAAGAACCTTATCGGCCAGGACGACCTTCGTGACCTCCTGAAACCCCTCTTCGCTGAGCGCCGTTCGCAGGAAGGCCCAAACGGCGTCGTTTCCCTGAGCATCCAGATCGCCCAGCCTGACACCCACGCGCCCGCCATAGATCCCGGCAGGCAGGTTCGACCAGCTGGCGCGATCTTGGCTATCCAAGGGCTGAACCAGATCCGTCGCGCCCGCCGGATCGATTGCGTCAATCATGGCGAGGGCCGCCGCTGCGGGCGACGCCGCAGGCTCGCGCGTCTCCGTCAGGTTCCCGCGCAGCGTTGAGACCACCGCATCGGTGCTGCCAAACGGGTAGGTTTTGAAGAACTCGTCGTAGATGAAGTAACCGGCGGCGGCCACAACGACCGCGCCAAGAGCAGCTAGGATAGGTTTCATTGTTGGCTGCCTTTCTATGGCACTTTTTCTCTCGGTGACGCAGTCTAAGTTACGAGCTGATGATGCGCCTGTCATATGACAGGCCAGTAAACCTGTCAATTGACAGGTGGGCTCGACGGTGGAGGACCCTTGGCGCAGCGCAATGACATGGAAGACCGCAAGACCAAGCTGGTGATGGCCGCGGCTGAGCTGCTGTCGCAGCATGGGGAAGCGGGGTTCAATCTGCGTGAGGTCGCCAATGCGGTCGGGATCAAGCTGGCCTCGCTGCAGTACCATTTTCCGACCAAGGCCGACCTCGTTGGCGCGGTGCTGAAACACATTCTCGACGCCTATGTGCAAGACATCGACTCCCAGCTCGCCGCCGCTGACCCCGATCCCAAGGAACAGCTCAAGGTCACCCTGCGCGCGCTGAGCCGCATTGATGACTTGGCCGAAGAGGAGGCGCGTCTGGAGATCCACCTGTGGTCCATGGCGCTGAACGACAGGCAGGTCAGCGACGCGATGAAAGTATCGCACCGCTACTACCTCGACCGGCTGACCGCCCTGATCGAGGCCGCAAACGCTGGCCTGGACCCCATGGAGGCGCGGCAGCGCGCGGTGATGATTGCCAGCGTGCAAGAAGGCTCCATGCTGTTCATGGACGAGGGTACCGCCGGCCTGCCCCACCGGGACATCCGTGAGAGAGTGTTCCAGACCACGCTGAAGATCGCCTTCGCCGCAACGTAGGCCGCTTGTGATTTGGCCAGCGCGCTTTGCTGGCCAAACCGAGCGTTGAGATCAGGCAATCACATTGTGTTCGGGACCATAGGGAAAGCCCGTGATGTTCTCGTTGCCCTCTTCCGTGATGATCAGGATGTCGTGCTCGCGATACCCGCCGGCGCCTGGTGTGCCCTCGGGGAGTGTCAGCATCGGTTCCATCGAGATGACCATGCCGGGCTCCAGCACCGTGTCGATGTCCTCGCGCAATTCGAGCCCCGCCTCGCGCCCGTAATAGTGGCTCAGCACGCCGAAGGAGTGACCGTAGCCGAAGGTGCGATATTGGAGCAGATCGCGTTCGGCAAAGAAGGCGTTGATCTTGTGCGTGACCTCGGCGCAGGACACGCCGGGCTTGAGCAGGCTCATGCCGTATTCATGAGCCGCGACATTCGCTTCCCAAATTTTCAAACTGGCGTCGTCGATCGTCTCAACGAAGAGCGTGCGCTCGAGCGCTGTGTAGTAGCCCGAGATCATCGGGAAGGTATTGAGGCTAAGAATATCGCCGCGCTGAAGCGCGCGCGCCGTGACGGGATTGTGCGCGCCATCGGTGTTGATGCCCGATTGGAACCACACCCAGGTGTCGCGGTATTCGGCCTCTGGAAAGCGCTGCGCGATCTCGAGCTCCATCGCATCGCGACCGGCCATCGCCACATCGATCTCGCGCGTGCCCACCTTGATGGCATCGCGGATCGCGTAGCCGCCCACATCGGCCACGGCGGCGCCTGCGCGGATCAACTCAAGCTCGGCCGCGGATTTGTGGAACCGCTGGGTCATCGTCGCAGGGGCGATGTCGATTGTGCGCGACGGGGTAAGGAACTCCTCCAAAAGCGCCTTCTGCGCGACCGAGATGTGATCGCCTTCGAACCCGATCACTTTGCCGGGCCCGGTCACCGAGACGATGGCCCGCCAGTAATTGTTCCGCTGCCAATCGGTGTAGGTGATGTTGTCGCCATAGCACCGCCGCCAGGGCTGCGCCGCATCGATCCCGGCGCTGAAGGTCACGGTATCCGTTGCGGTCACAACCTGCGCGTAGGGCCGCCCGAACGCGCAGAACAGAAACCCGGAATAATAGGCGACATTGTGCATGGAGGTCAGCACCACTGCATCTATCCCCCGGTCCGCCATAATGACGCGCAGCCCGGCCAGCCGCGCCTCGTATTCGGCTTCCTCAAAGGGCAAGGCTTTCTCGCCCTGGTGGAAGCGGTAGAAATCGGGGCGCGCGCGCCCGGTCACGTTGGAAGTTCCGTCCATCGGTTCACTCCTGTTCAGGCCGTTTGCTCGGATGGGGAGTGCGCCCTTTCGCTCAGGTCACCTTCCCCCACCGCGTGAAACGGCAAAGCAAGATCCCGGCGTTCAGGATGGTTGGATCGAGAAGCCCGACATCGGATCGTCGGGGGCGACGCCATCGCCTCTCTCTGACCAAATCGATAGGCGCAAAGGCCTCCTGAAGCAATGCCCGCTGTGCTAGAAGCCAAACGACCCAGCCAAAGAAGAAGAATGGTTTTCGACATCACCGCACGCATCAGACGAACCACACTCACCAAGGTTGCCGGACTTCTGGTTCTGGTTGCCGTGGTCGTGCTGGGCCTAGGGTCTCGGACGTCGGCTGACACGATTGACGTGGGACCATTCGTGGCGACCGCGGGGGCCGACGTGGCGCGGTCGACGATCATGGTCGAGCGGCTTTCCGATGGACAGATCTGGGTCAGCAATCCGGCGCGTGCCACGCAGCGCTTTTCGCCCGCGTCGACCTCGAAAATTCCCCACACATTGATCGCGCTCGAACAGGGATTAGCGACGCCCGAGACGGTCTTTGCGTGGGACGGCGCGCCCAAGGGCCTCCGCGCATGGAACCAAGACCACAGCCTGGAGACGGCGTTCAAGAAATCGGTGGTTTGGGTCTATCAGGAGATTGCGCGCACAGCCGGGCACGACACGATGTCCCGAGCGCTCGCTGACTTTGGCTATGGGAACATGAATGTCGGCCCGAAAGATCAGCTCACAACCTACTGGCTGAACGATACGCTTCAGATATCCGCTGCAGAGCAGGTCGCCTTCTTGTCGAAGCTCGCCCGGGAACAGCTGTCTGTCTCCGCGTCGACCTATGCGGCCGCAATGCGCATCATGATCAGTGATGCGCGGGGCACTTGGGTCATGCGCTCAAAAACGGGCTGGCGCTACAGCGAGGGCGACATGGATATCGGGTGGTTCGTGGGTTGGCTCGAATGCGCCGACGAGACTTATGTGTTCGCTGTGAATATCGACATGCCGGACACCCGGTCTCTCCCGAAAAGAAAAGACATCGCGTATTCGGTGCTTGAGGGCATCCAAGCATTCGACTGCGATTGACGGCGCGACGCAGGTGAACTGAGGCCTGAGCCAAACGGCGAAGAGTTCCCAAAATTCACAGAATGCGGCAAGCTGGCCGGAACTAAGCCCACAAGACTTTTCAAAAACGATTTAGACCACGGGAGCTTTTAATGTCGGATCAGGAACCCACCCAAAGAACAGTATCGCTGGGCGAAGCGATGGAGGTTGTCAGGGCGGCTCTGCAGAACGGCGCCATAGACGATGCCGGCGACATCCTCGAACAGATCGTCGCGGCCAAACCGGATTTCGCCGACGGGATCAACTATCTGGCCGGGGTGCGATACGCGCAGCGACGCATTCCCGAGGCGATCGAGTTGACCCACAAGGCGGCCCAGCTGGCCCCCACCAACGCCAGCATCTGGACCAACCTCGCCACGCTTTACCTGGAAACCGACGAGGCGGACAAAGCCATCGCGATGTACCACGAAGCGCATCACCTTGACCCGACCCACCCCGACCCGTTGATCCATCTTGGCCGCATGCTGTGCGCCTACGGCCGGCACAAGGAGGCTGAACCGCTCCTGAAACGCGCAGTCGAGTTGGCCCCGGATTCGGAGTTCGGCCACATCGAGTATGCCGATCTTCTGCTCGCCCTCGGTCGCAACCAAGAAGCCATGGACCATGGCTACCGCGCGCTCCAGAACAACCCGCGGGCGCAGAAATCCGTGCCCCTCATCTTGCGTGCCAAATTGCGGTGGGACGGCGCGGAGGCCGCAAAAGCCTTCCTCGAAGAGCTGCTGGAAAAGGACCCGGACCATAGCGAAGCCAGGCACCTTCTGGGGGCGCTCGACGGTGATCTGATGCCCGACCGCGCCACGGACGACTATGTCAAAGCGACTTTCGACAGCTTCTCCAAGAGCTTTGATGAAAAGCTGCAAAGCCTCGAATACCGCGCCCCGGATCTGATCGGGGACGAATTGGACAAGATGCAGGAAGGCCAGCCCGAGGGCCGCTTGTCCCTGCTCGATGCAGGCTGCGGCACAGGATGGAGCGGTGAGCGCCTGCGCAAACATGCCGCCACCATGATCGGGATCGACCTATCGGCGGGCATGCTCGCCAAAGCCAAACAACGCGGCATCTACGACGAACTCCACGAGGTCGAGCTGGTGTCCTTCCTCGAACAGAACCCCGCCGCCTATGACGGTGTGATCAGCGCCGACACGCTATGCTATTTCGGACGTCTGGACGGCTATTGCAAAGCCGCCCACGCCGCACTGCGCCCAGGCGGCTTCACGATTTTCACGGTCGAAAAGATGCCCGAGGACGTGTCGCAGGACTACCGCATGCACGAGTCCGGCCGCTACCAACACAGCACCGCCTACGTCCGCCGCGAGATGGAGCGCGCAGGCTTCGAGATGCTGGCCGCAAACGACATGGTCCTGCGGCAGGAAGCAATGGAGAACGTAGGCGGCCTCGTCTGCATCGGCAAAGCAATCTGAGCCTGCCAGCCGAACAGGATCGCTAGAGCCCTCTTTCTATCGTCTTAGTGACGTCACAAGAGACAACCAGGCCCCTGCCGAGATTTGCACAGCCGCAGCGTAGCGAGGTCATCCTCAAAGCTTGAGATCCCAGTCTCCACTTGGTGCTTTTAATCGGGAAGCCTTGTTACGTTCAGCCTATCAAACAGGCTATGAGAACCCGATACGTTCTGCGGAATGCTATCAATGACATAGCGCTCGTAGGATAGAGCGAAGAATTCCAGCTCAACGGGCAGAGACACTTTCATCCGTGCGGCTTCACTTGAAGTCGGCTCTATCCAGTCTGGTTCGGAGCTGCGCACATAACCTTCTTTGTGAGTCTCCTTGAGCAGGACGGTCTTTGAGTTCACATCAAACAGCCATTCACGAAGATTTCCTGCCCGACCGTTAGTTACCGAAAAGACCTCTGCACTTCGGACCGAGCGGAGCAGTGGCAGAAAAAACCCTTCGCCGCGCAGCGTGTACTCGCGGAGGGTCTTTGCCTCTATGTCCAAGATAAAGGCGGCCATGCGCTCGCCTCGGATGCCGCCGCACAGAGCCGCAAAACCTTTACAGGGCGATACTTGAACATCGCCATGCCACATAAAGCTCTTGCGCTCGCTACTCCACGAATTTGCGAACCATCGATAGGCTCTTTGGGTTCTGAAATCCCAGAAACACAACGCCCCGTCTGGATCATGTGTGGGTGTCGCGAACAGGAAGCGATTAGACCCCACTTGAGCCCCAGATTGCAGCGGGTATTCCTCGGAGTATTTTGCTGCGAGGTGACGCTCACCCCCCGCAGAGGTCAAGAAAGCGCATGTCACGCCGCGCCAATACTCCACCAGATTAAGTGAATACTCTTCCATCGGTGAAACGGTGTTCCTGAAAACGCTCTGCATTTGGCTGACCACAATCCTACGGATCACGTTTGGACGATGTCAAAAAGATAGCTCTTACGGAATTGGTGGTTGATTGCGTTGCAGCTTCAAAGCGGTTCTGCGGCGATCGAGACTGGGATTTGACATCGATACACTTACGCAGCGCGCAAGGCAGGCGTTTGGCCAAAGGTGGCCAACAACAGCTTTGGCCCGCGAAGCCGCTGTTACCGGCTGGTCCAGTTGAAGTGGGCAGGCATTGAAATCGACATTGAGTGTTTCCAGTAACTCCACCTAGAGCGTATCCTTTGACCATGACGTCTTACCATCCACCCGCCTCTTTCTTCTTCTCGGTATCTCTGTTCCGTGACGGTGAGTGGTCCTCGGACACATCCTTTCAGGAAGTCTCCGGGCTCCAGGTGGAGCCACAGCGGGTGGAAACGATCGAGGGCGGCGATAACCGCTTTGTCCATCAAATTCCAAAACCGGCCAAACGGTCGAACCTGAAGCTAAAGCGCGGGATAACGCCCGCAAATAGTGAGTTCGTTAGGCGGTGTAAGGCCGTGCAGGAAGCCGACCCCGGCAGACCCATCGCGCCTTTTGACAAGATTATCCATCTGCTCGACTCAAATGGCGATCCGACGATGACCTGGAAGTTGACGAAAGCCTGGGTGGTCAAATGGTCGACTGATCACTTTGACGCGTCCAAGAATACGCTGGCACTCGAGACGGTCGAGATTTGCTTACGAGACCCTTGAGCGGGATTTGCGGCGGCCATCAGAATGATTTTCCCGCTGCAACATCGCACCGTTTGACGCGCTCTTAGAGGGCCGACAGCACTTCGTTGATGCCGTCTTGGTAGGCCTTCACAGCTGCGGGCACCGGGGCGGGTTGGGGCGGGGCGGCGGCGACGGTGCCGCCTGAGACGCGCGACATTTTGCGGTCCGACCAGTTTGTCATCCAGGCCACGTCGCGGCCCTTGAGGAAGGGGTTGGCGTTCACCACTGCCGCGCCCATCGTGTCGAGCACGGTGGCCGCCGGGTCGGCGCGGAGCGCGACGTCGGCACCTTGGGGCCCGAGGAAATGCGCCAGATAGAGCCTGCCGGGCGTGATCGCGTGGCCGCGCGCGCGCAGGAAGCTTTCGTTCTCGCGCGCGAGGTTGGTGACCATGGCGCGGCTGAGCGCGGGATCAAAACGCAGCTCGAGGAGCTCCTCCCGCGACAAGGTTCCCACGAGGTCGGGCCGGTAGGTGCGCATCATGCGGAGCCACGTGCTCTCGATAAACTGGCCGAGGCCTGTGGCGGTGGAGCGGGTGTTTTTGGCCCGCGCGTTGCCCGCGCTTTCGACCCGGATGATCTGGGCCACCAGAGCCTCCACCGCGCCCGACGCCCCCCCGCCGAAGCCAAAGGACAGGGGATCGACCGGGTTGCCGTTCACGCGGATCTCGAAATGCAAATGCGGGCCGGTGGAGCGGCCGGTGGTGCCCACATAGCCAATCAGTTGCCCGCCGCGCACTTGGTCACCCACTTCGATGCCCTCGGCGAAGCCGTCGAGGTGGGCATACCGGCTCTCAATCCCGCCGGGATGTTCGATGTAGATGACGTTGCCATAGGCGCCGATGGGGGCGCGCTGGGTGACGCGGCCTGCGGCGGTGGCGTTGACGGGCGTGCCTGTGGGCGCGCCCCAGTCGACGCCGTTGTGATTGACGACCTTGTCGAGGATCGGATCGCTGCGGGGCCCGAAACCGGAGGTTTTGGTGCCGGCGACGGGCACGAGGAACCCATTGCCGGGCCCTCCTCCACCGCGCCGGTCCGCGCCATAGCATCCGTAAGGTGAGATCGTGTCGTCGGGCCGCAGCACGTAGCAGCGGAAATCGAGGTCCGCGCCTTCAAGCGCCGCAAAAAGGATCTGCCCCGCGGGCGAACGGGCGCCGTTTTCGGGCGCATAGAGCACGCGCAGCCGGTCGTTGCGCCCTGCGATCCGGTCGAGGTCCTGACTGCGGGAGAACATGACGAGGAGCTCGCCCACAAGCTCCGACGGCAGGCCCGCACTCAGCGCCGCGGAATAGAGCGCATCTTTCAGACGCACATCGCCCTGTTCGCGCAGGTTGCGCTGTTCGGCAGAGACGCGGCGCAGAAGGTCCGCCTGCCCCCAGGGGTTCGCGGCGCTCTCAAACCGGCCCGCGCGGGGCTGGGCGAGCGAGGTCAGGAACGTCTCTTTGGAATAAAGCGACATCTGAAGGAGGTTTGCCTCAAACCGGCCCGGCAGGGTGCGGATGGCCACGACCGCATCGACCTCGGGCTTAAGTAGGGCCTCGGGCGCAAGGCCCAGGCGCGCGGCCTCCCCCTCCAGGAAA
Source organism: Pseudomonadota bacterium (assembly GCA_038527425.1). Taxonomy (GTDB): domain Bacteria; phylum Pseudomonadota; class Alphaproteobacteria; order Rhodobacterales; family Rhodobacteraceae; genus Shimia_B. The sequence continues at coordinate 3,867 of JBCBFV010000030.1, read as the reverse complement.
TTCGTCAGGCGCATGACTTCGCCTTCGGAGAGCGTATCGCCCAGAAGGTCCGCCAAGCTCGCCCCCTCGCGCCCGCGCAACACCCGCTCCTTAAAGAGGGCTTGGCGCGTGTCGGAACGGACGGCCTCCACCTGAGTGGTGATGTTGCCGATGGCGGTTTCGACATAGCTCACCTGCCCGCCGCCACCTTCGCCGATCACCTCACCCCAGGAGCCATCATCGCCATCCACTGTCACCAGATCGCCTTGCGCGACTTCGGTCACCTCGGCCTGGGCAGGCGCGGGATCGGCCAGCGCCGTGGCGCGGCGGGCCTGGAAGGTGGCGAGGTCGGCAGAGGACGAGGGCAGCGTCAGCTGCACGGCAGAGCCGGTGTCCACAAGGGAGGTGTCGATCACCCGCACTTCAGTGCCGATGCGCGCCCGCTGGGCGTCAATCTGGGTGCCAAGCACGATACGCCGCGACCCCTCGCCGCCGCCCGCATCAGGCAGTGTGATGATCATCGGCTCGCCCCGGATATCGAGGAACACATCCGAGGCCGCCGCCGCCAGTTCCACCTGCACATCCGCCGTGGCCGCCGATTGCACGAAAACCTCTTCCCCCTCTTCGCCCGTGGCGACAGGGGTCTCTTCAGCCACGCTCACGCCGTCGTCCTCGTCGCCGCCGCCAAAGAGCATCACGACCACGCCCACGATCAACCCCAGCGCCAGCGTGCCGCCAAGAATTGGCAGCCCCAGACGCATCGCCTGCCGCTTTTGCCGGCGCTTTCGCGTGGCTTTACCTGAGTCCTTGAAGCGGGGATCAACCTCGATCATCGGCCCTAGCGGAAGATCCCGCTGCCACCGATGGTGAGTGTCGGCGTGCCCGTGGAGCCGCCGCCGGAGGACCCGCCGGACGAGCCACCCGAGGATCCACCAGACGAACCACTGCTCGACGGCCGTGTGGTCGTCGTCGACCCGCCACCCGAAGACCCGCCCGAGGCCGTCGTCGTTTGCGTGGGCTGCGGGCCGGGGCACTCCACATCGCCCGTGATCAGGATCGTGCGGAAGAGGTCATTCGTCGCCGTTTGATCACTGCGCGAGACGCCCGGCACTTCCGCGAAATATTCGCCCACTGAACGGCGGGAGCCCGGGCCCCAGTCACCATCGATGCGGCTGCGGTAGCAATTCATCCGCGCAAGCTCGGTCTGGAGCTGGGTCACAAGCTCGTCGGCGGGCGGGTCCACATGGCCCTCGCTCACCAGACGTTCAAAGAGCGCGGGGTCGCTGGCGCGCAACGCCTCGCGCGCGGCGAGGTCATCGAGCGCGAAGGCCACCTGCTGCACAGTGCTGCTGAGAAGGGTCTCGATCCCGAAGGCCGTCTCCTGACCCGCCGTGATCGCCCCGAGAATGAGCGACGGCTGCGGGCGCCCGGCGGCCACCTGCACGGCGGCGGGAATGATCGAGGCCTGCGTGAGACCGATCCCTGAAACGGTGGGCTGTGCGTTCTGGCCGACAGCGGCCACCACAAGCTCCTCCCCCTCGCCCACGTCGAATGTGAGCGGCGCAATCTCCAACTCTTGCGCCGAGGCGGACCCGGCGGTCAGAGCGATAGCAGTGAGTGCGGCACGAAGCATGGCAAGGTTCATCTGAGGAGCGCTAAGGAAAGGGTAGCGTGCACCTATGAGGCGAGCAAGTCACATGCCTCTTAACAGGGAGGGATGGCAGGATTGGGGCGGGTTACCTGAAGCAGCCAGTAGTACAGATTATTCTAGGCTCATCTTCCTCGACCTGTGCTGATCCTGGCTGGGTCCCCCCGCCAACGTTACCCTGATTTCCTGTGGTGGTTCCGCCGTTGCCCCGATCACCACCGGTGTTGGTCCCGCCACTGCCCGACTGCGTCACGGGGCAGCTCACATCGCCACTGAGAACAATCGCGCGGAAGAGGTCGACCGTCGCTGCGTCACCACTCCAGCTCTGATCGGGAAGCCGGGCGAAGTAGGCTGGCACCGCTCGCCGCGAACCGGGGCCCCAATCGTTGTCGATAGCTCCCGTGTAGCAATTCATCCGACGAAGCTCTCGCTGCAGCGTCAGCACGACGTCATCGGCTGCCGGATCGACGTGCCCTTCTTCCACAAGCTGTCGAAAGAGCTCGGGGTCAGAGGTGCGCAGGGCCTCGCGGGCGGCGAGGTCGTCGGGCGCGAAGGCCACCTGCTCGACCGTCGTGGACAAAAGCGTCTCGATCCCGAAGGCGGCCTCCTGCCCGATCTCGATGAACCCCAGGATGAGCGAGGGTTGCGGCAGCGCGGCTTGCGTCACCACGGCCGCAGGCACGAGAGGCGTCAGACCGAGAATGTTGGGTTGGGCGGCGTCGCTGGTCACGACCGCCTGCACGATTTGGGCGTCATTGCCAACGTCGATGCCGAGCGGAAGCACATCAAGCGATTGGGCGGAGAGAGGGCCTGCGGTAAGAGCCGCGGCCAATATGGCGGCGCGAAACATGGCGAATTCGTTTGGTCAAATACCCAGCAACGCTAGCCGAGGGCCGTTAACCAATCAAGTTTGGCGCCCGGAGCTCTATTCGGCGGGAGATTGGATGTAGAAGGTCCAGCGCTCCGATCGGCGGGTATCGACTTCGAAGAAGTCAGCCGTCAGGTAGCCATTCACGAGGCAATCCTCACGCCCGCGCAGGGTGAATTCATCGGGTTTGACGCACATGGGCACCGTGCCGTCGAGCATGGATTGGTTAAAGACATCGCGCGCGTAGACGTAGATGTAGCGAGAGGTGAGCTCCTCATCGATGACGTTGGCGCATTGGTTTGGGCCCACGATCCACCAGCCACGTGTTTCCCAAGCGTCAACATCATAGGCCCCAACGGCGACATTGATCACGTCCAGTGTCTGGTTGCAGATTTGAAAGTTCGCGAGCGCCTTTACGGGGAAGGTGACGGCAAGAATCCCCACAAGCAGCCGAAAAGAGCTCAAAACCCTGAAAAGTTTCGGAAAACTGCCCCGAACGCGGATTTTCCGCTGATCTCGTGTGCTCAAAAAATCGCGCATGGATCGAATTTCGCTCAAGCGTTAGGTGATATTTCGCACTTGCTATGCTATCTGAGGCCTATGCGAACCGCTATTGCGATATCCTGCGTTCTGATCGGGGCCTCTGCTGGCGCCGGTTTTGCGCTGTCTGCGTTGCACAAAGCAACGTTTGCGACGACGGATAGCGTGGCTTCGCTCGCGGCCCCTGTGGTCGAGGCTGAGCCGACATTCGTGATCCCGCGCCATGTGCCTGTTCGTAAGGCATCTGCTGCATCCACGATCGTTGCGCCCGAGCAAACGGACATCGTGCCCGCCGTGGCGGTGATCGAGGCGCCTGAGGCTCCTCTGTTGACGCTGGAAGCTGCGCCCGAGGACGTTGTTCTGGTGACGCCGCATATCGGCTCTGACGCGCTGAAAGTGCCCGAGATGGGCATTGAGATGCCGCGCCGGGCGACCCAGGCCGTTTACACGGCCCCTGTCCGTCAGCCTGCGATCGCTCGTGCGGCCCCGTCGGCCAATGCGCCGATGATTGTCAGCCACGTTTCGACAAGCGGTCACGCCCTGAACCCGCAGGAACCCGAATACGCCCACGGCGTATACCGCTGATCCCCAGACGATAATGCTGGTCCGCCGCCTCGCTTAGCGGTTGACTCAACGTGACCTGCGCTCTCCAATGCCGGTAATAAGACATCCGGAAGGGGAGATTATCATGCGTTTCACCACCGCCATCCTGGCCGCCACGACCTTCGCTCTGGCGCCTCCGGTTCTGGCTCAATCCTCGGGCGAATCGGCGGGCGGTATGTCGCTGGAGCTGAACCTCGCCCGAGATACTGAAAACGGCTGTCAGGTCGTG